>NZ_JBSHCR010000030.1:0-49256 GCF_053615895.1 Isoptericola sp. NPDC055881 | reverse complement strand
CCGTCGCAGGCGGGGGTGATCTGGGCTTCGGTGGTGTTCTGGGGGCAGGCGCCGGGTGCGGTGGTGATGGCTTGGACGGCTTCGAGGTCGTCGAAGGTGAGGCAGGCTGTGGCGTCCGCGCGCAGGTAGCGGTCCTCGCTCGCTTCGCCTGAGGCGTTGCTTCCGCTGGAGTCGATGGTCGCCATCGGGAGTTCCCCCTCGACGACGACTTCTTTGCTGCGGTCGTCGCTGCGCCCGCTGTACGACGGTGTCGTCGGCGGGCTCGTCGATGAGAACTGTTCTCCGAGCAGGTGGGTACCGGCGCTCGCATGATCGGGCAGGGTGACGAGTGTCGCCGCGGCGAGGACGGCTATAGCGAGCGAGCGCATCTCAGGAGCCCGGGATCTCGGCGACAGTGAGGACCGTCCAGTGTCCACGGCTTCGGGCGACCTCGACGCGGGACTCGTCTTCTGAGGCGTCCTGATGGAAGAGCTTCCTTCCGCTCTTGCTGGTGATCGTGGAGGCCTTCTCATCGATCCTCACATCAAGGGGCCAGATCCCGGTCGTGGAGTCCTGGGCGTATGTCTGAGTTACCCGCACTTTTGCGTCCCCGCCAGTAAAGATGTCTCCCCGCTTCGTGATTTCGCGTGCCTGGTCGAGCCTGTTCGCGCAATACGTGCAGCTCTTGTGCGACATGGCCTCCCACTCGGCGGTGTCGCCCGTCTTCATGATGTAGTCGTCGAGCTCGAGGAAGTAGACCGCGGCGGCTTCGGCGCCGGCGGGCCCGTCGTCGTCCAGCGCTTGGGGTCGTTCGGGTGCCACGACGACAGCCTTGGCTGTCGGTGACGGTGACGGCGACGGCGACGGCGAGGGCTTGGTGCTGGCGCTGCTGGCGGCGGGCCGTGGCGAGGACTGTGGACCGTCGGCGCACCCGGCGACGAGCAGGGCGGCGGCCGTGACGAGTGAGGTGGCGGCGAGGACGGCCCGGGTGCGGGTCATGACGAGGCTTCCTGTCGGCGGCGAGGTCGCGTCACTGTAGGTCGATCCCGCACACCGCCGCCGAGGGCCTGTGGATAACCGCGTCAGGGGCGCGGCCCGGCCCCGCTCAGCCCTCCGGTGGCTGCCAGCTCATCACCGGTCGCAGGGCGCGCGCGCCGAGGGTTCCCGCCCATCGCCCGAACGCGCGCATGCCGGCGTCGCGCGCCGCGGTGGCAGCGCGGGACGTCCACAGGGTCGGCGTCGCGAGGCGTGCCGACATCCGCATCACCTGCTCGACCCGCGGCCGGCGCTCGGCCGACCAGCGTTGCAGCGACTCGGCGACGTCACCGTCCGGGCCGACGCGCACGCCCAGCACCACGGCGTCCTCGAGCGCCTGGCACCCGCCCTGCCCGAGGTTCGGCAGCATCGCGTGCGCGGCGTCACCGACGAGCGCGACCCGGCCCGTCGCGAGGGAGGCGGGGGGTGCGGGCAGGTGCCGCAGCTCGTGCCGCAGGGCCGCGTCGTCGTCGACGGACGCCAGGAGCGCGGGGATCGGGTCGTACCAGTCGGCAAGGCGGGCGCGCAGCTCGTCGAGGTCGCGCGGGACGCCGGCCGCGTCCGCCACCGACACGTACATGTAGATCCGCCCGTCAGCGAGGGGCATGACCCCGAGGACGACGCCGCGTCCCCAGATCTCCGCCCCGCTCGCCCCGGGGAGCGGGGGTGTGACGAACCGCCACGCCGTCGACCCGCCCGCCACGGGGCGGGGGGCGCTCGCCCACCAGCGGGTCCGGGTCGCGGAGCCGATGCCGTCTGCGGCGACCACCAGGTCGGCGTCCGTCTCCGTCGTCGTCCCCGTGGCGGCGTCGGTCGTCGTGACGCGCGCGGCCCGCGTCGTCGTCCCAGGGTCGGTGACCTCCACGCTCGCGCCGAGGCGCAGCGCACCGGGCGGGAGCGCGTCCGCGAGCAGGCCGACCAGCTGCGCGCGGTGCAGCATCAGGGTGCGGTCGCCGAACAGCGACGTGGGTTCCTCCGCGCGCCCGCGCACCAGCCACCGCCCGTCGGGACGGCGGAGGCCGAACTCGCCCTGCAGCGCGGCCAGGTCGCGCGTCGCGTCCCCGACCCCCAGCGCGTCGAGCGACCGCACGGCGTTCGGCGCGACGACGATCCCCGCACCGACGGGATCCAGCGACGTCGCCCGCTCCACGACACTCACGTCCCACCCGTGCCGCGCCAGCGCGACCCCTGACGCCAGTCCGCCGACGCCCCCGCCGATCACGACGGCCTTGCGCTCACGTCCCGCCGCCATGTCAGCCCCGCAGCGGTGAGCCGACGACGGTGAAACGGAAGCCGCCGAAGTCGCCGGACAGCAGCGGCCGCGCGGCCTCGATCGACGCCTGCACGCTCGGGAGCTGCAGCGACGCGCGGTGCGCCTCCGCGGACGTCCACAGCTCGGAGACGAACACCGTGTCCGGCTGGTCGTCGCTGACACCGACCTCGTACAGCAGGCACCCCGCGTCGGCGAGTTCCGTGCTGCGTTGCGTGAGGTGGGCGACCAGGTCGTCGCGGCGTCCGGGGGCGGCACCCAGCGTGCCGACGTTCGCATAGGTCATGGGTCCCGACGGTAGCCCTGAAGTACGGTGCCGACCCGGCAGGGGCGCGCTCGTTCCTGGTGCTCGACGCCGAGGACGGGCCTGGCGGGGCGGGGCGCCACCGGTGGCGCTTCATGCGGATGAGCACCGTGTACGGGATCCACGACCTGCCCGGCGTCGAGCAGCCGGACGTCGGCCAGGAGGGAACCGTTGTCGCGCGGGCGATCGTCAACGCGACGGGCACGTGGTCGAAGCCGTTCTGGCCCGCCTATCCGGGCCAGGGGACGTTCCGAGGACGCCAGCTGCACACCGCCGACTACCTCCGGGCGGAGGACCTCGCCGGGCAGCGCGTCGCCGTCGTCGGCGGCGGGATCTCCGCCGTGCAGCTGCTGGAGGAGGTCTCCCAGGTGGCACAAACCTTGGTTCACGCGCCGCGACCCCGTGTGGCGCCACTCCTTCGGGCAGGACGACGGTCCCGTGCGGTCGCGCAGGTCGAGGACCGCGTGCGCGAGGGGGCGCCGCCGCTGAGCGTCGCCTCCGTCACGGGGCTGATCAAGACGCGGACGCTCCTCGCCGCCGAGGCGCGCGGCGTGCTCCATCGGCGTCCCATGTTCGCGCGACAGCTGCTGGGGCCCCCGGTATCTCACCCCGGCACGCGGGGTGGTGACGCGCACCTTGCGGCTCGCTATTCTCCGCGCCATGGCGGATCACCAGCACTGGGGCCATCAGCTCGCGCTGACCGGGCACGTTCGCGTCTTCGCATCCCGGTGGCGGATGTTCGGAGTGCTGCTGATGTCGCTGGTCTTCGTCGCGGGAGGCGTCTTCATGGCACGCGACGGCGATCATGTGGTGGCGGCGTGGCTGTGCAGCGGCTTCTTCGGACTGGGCGTGCTGGTCTCCGGGTGGCGCCTCGTGCGGCCGGTGACGTTCGTGGTGAGCAGACGGGGCATCCGGTACGGGCGATGCGACCTGGAGTGGGGCGACCTCACGGCGATCACTGAGTGGACGCACGCCCACAACAGGATGGTGGTGCTGCTGCTCACGGACGACGCGGCGATGCGGCTCGCGACGACGTCGACGCGACGGGCGTTGATGCGTGCGGACGCGGCCCTGGTCGGGGTCCCGAACCTCGGTATCCCCGGTCCCTTCGCTCGGCAGAGTGAGCTCGTGGCATGGCTCGAGAATGTGCGCGCGACTCACGCGCCGACCCCCGGCATGGCGCGATACTGACGTGATGACGACGGCGACGAACCCCGTGGAGCAGCTGCGGTCGCGGCTGGGGGAGATGCTGTTCGAGAAGGTCGCGGGCGACGACGCGAACGCGTCGCGCGACCGTATCCACCTGACGCCGGGGCCGCGGTGGTTCGCGCCGGACAGCCCTGTCGCGCGGGTGCACGCGGACGCGTCGATGTTCGTGGGCGGGCTGCGGGCGCTGCTGCTGCAGTCGCTGCACCCGCTGGCGATGGCGGGCGTGGCCGGGCACTCCGGGTACCGGGGCGACCCGTGGGGCCGGCTGGAGCGGACGGCGACCTTCCTGGCGACGACGACGTTCGGCACGGTCGACGACGCGCAGGCGATGATCGACAAGGTCCGGTCGGTGCACGAACGGGTGCGGGGCAAGGCACCGGACGGCCGCCCGTACCGGGCCGGCGACCCGCACCTGCTGTCCTGGGTGCACGCCGCGGAGGCCGACTCGTTCCTCACCGCGCACCAGAGGTTCGGTGAACGGCCGCTCACCAGGACCGAGGCCGACGAGTACGTGCGCCAGGCGGCGCGGGTCGCCCGGGCGCTGGGCGCCGTCGTCGTGCCGGAGACGGTGGCCGACTTGCGCGCGACGATCGAGTCGTATCGCCCGGAGCTGGAGGTGTCCCCGGCGGCGCTCGACGCCGCGGGGTTCCTGCTGCGCGAGCCGCCGCTGCCGCGCCCGGCGCGGCTGCCGTACGCGCTCCTCGCGGCAGGAGCGGTCTCGCTGCTCCCGGCGTGGGCGCGGGACGCGCTCGAGCTCGACACGTGGTTCCGTCGCACGCTCGGCGGCCCCGCCGGCGCGCTCGCAGTGCGCACCGTGCGGTGGGGGATGGGGACGTCGGAGCGGACCCGGACCTACCCGCGTGCCGGCGTCCCGGTCGAGGCACCGCCGGACGGCCTCACCCCCCGGCGCGTCGCCGAGGGGTGAGGGCCGGAGCCGGGTCAGCCTTCGTCGACCTGCGTGAACGTCGCGTCGACGTTCATCGTGAACTCGCCGCTGCCCGCGGACGAGCGGTCGGCGTTGTAGCCGAAGGCGTCGACGGACAGCGTCGTGGCCTCGTCGAGGGTGATCACGCCGTAGGCCGACGCGTTCTGCTCGATGGTGCCTGCGGTGCCCGCCTCGGGGAACTCGCCCGTGTACGCGGTGACGGTCTGGTAGCCGTCCTGGTCCCACGTGCCCTTGTTGACCTGCACCTGGAAGACGGGCGTGGCGTACGGCGCCTGCAGGTCGTCCGTCGACCGGCCGACGATGCCGTTGACGGACACGAGGTACGTGCCCGCCTCCAGCTGGACCTCTCCGACGGCGGTGTGGCCCGTGCCCCACTTGCCGCCGACGTGCGCCACGACGGCAGACTCGTGGAACGTCTTGACACCGACGATGCCGTCGTCCCCGCGCTCGCCCTGCTGGCCGTCTGCCCCGGCAGGACCCGTCGGGCCCGCGGGGCCCGTCGCACCGGTGGCGCCGGTCTTGCCCGTCGCACCGGTCTTGCCCGTCGCACCGGTAGCGCCCTTGAGCTTGGACTTCGTGTAGTCGCTCAGGTCGGCGTAACCGACCGACCCGTCGCGCAGGTCGTAACCCGTCAGGGAGCTGTTCTTGATGTCGGCTCCGGTGAGAGAGCTGTTCTTGACGTCACCGCCGTCGATCTGGTGGGCGGCGGAGGCGGAGGCGGCGGTGCCGAGCACGGCGAGCCCGCCGACCAGGGTGGCGGCGGCCACGAACGGGACCACCCGTGAGAAGTGCTTCATCGCTACTTGTGTTCCTCTCTCAGGGAAAAGTACGCACGCCGGCGAAGCCTGCCGGCAGCAGTTGCCGGAGGCTCTTTGGCGTCGCGAAAGTGAGTGAAACGTAGCAATCGGACAGTGAGATTCCAGACCAAATGGTCGTTTTTCACCCACACGTGTCACCAGCCTGTTCCTGCGCTCGCATCGTCAAACCGGTTGTCGTGATCGTCAAACCGCTTTTACCGTCGAGGTGACCGGACCACGAAGGTGTGTGATGAGCCGACCGACCATCTCGGACGTCGCCCGTGCCGCAGGAGTCACGAAGGCGACCGTCTCCCACGCGTACAGCGGCAACCGCCCGATCTCGGCAGCCACGAAGCACCGGGTCTTCGAGGCCGCGAAGGCGCTCGAGTGGGTGCCGAGCTCGAGCGCGCGCGCCCTGGCGGTCCGCCGCGCCAACGCCATCGGCGTGATCCTGCGCAGGGACCCGACCATCATCGCGTCCGACACGTTCTTCCCCGGGTTCATCGCCGGCGTCGAGTCCGCGCTCGCGGAGCGTGAGGTCGCCCTCGTCCTGCAGGTCGTGGACAGCTGCACGGCGGAAGAGCGCGCCTACCGGGCCATGCGGGCGGGCCGGGCGGACGGCGTCATCGTCCTCGACCTGCACCGGGACGACTGGCGTGTGCCGTTCCTGGAGCGACTGAAGGTGCCTGCCGTCCTGCTGGGCGCGTACGACCGGCCGAGCGCCTACTCGTGCGTCCGCACGGACGACGCCGCGCCCGTCGGCCGGCTCGTCGCGCACCTGCGCTCGCTCGGGCACGAACGCATCGCGCACGTCGCCGGGCCCTTGCAGTACGTGCACTCCTACGCCCGTGCCCGCGCCTACGTGCAGGCCGTCGGGTCGAAGGAGCTGCTGCGCGAGAGCGACTTCACCGCGGGCAGCGGTCGCGCTCTGACGGAGGAGCTCCTGGACCTGGAGGACCGGCCCACCGCGATCCTCTACTCCAACGACACGATGGCGATCGCGGGCATCTCGTACGCCCAGGGTCGCGGCCTCGCCGTCCCGGACGAGCTGGCGGTGGCCGGCTTCGACGACGACCACCTGTCGGCCCACCTCACCCCTGCGCTCACGAGCGTGTCCACCGACCCGTTCGGTCGCGGCCGGGTCGCCGCGGAGCGGCTGCTCGCCGACCTCGCCGGTCAGGAGCCGCGCTCGGTCACCGTCGACTGCAACGTCCTGCGCCTGCGCGCGAGCACCGACGCTCGCGCGCCAGAACGGCACTGAGGTGCGCGTCCGCGCGCCCCGCCCGACTCAAGGAGGAGTTACCGATGAAGCACATCCGACCGGCTGCCGTGGCAGCCGTCGCCGCCGTCGCGCTCGCCGCCGGTTGTTCCGGCGGGGGCGGGGGGTCGGACGAGGAAGCGTCCGGGACCGGCCCGATCGAGATCTGGCTGTCCAACAACGAGCAGGAGGTCGGCTGGGGCAAGGAGGTCGTCAAGGCCTGGAACGCCGAGCACCCCGACGAGAAGGTCACCGCCCAGGAGATCCCGGCCGGGTCCTCGTCCGAGGAGGCGATCACCGCCGCGATCACGGCCGGCACCGCACCCTGCCTCGTGTACAACATCTCCAGCGCGGCGGTGCCCGACTGGGTGCGGCAGGGCGGGCTCGTGAACCTGTCGGACATCGACGGGGGCACGGACTACATCGCCCAGCGCAGCGGTGACAGCGACGTGTACCAGACCGACGGCGGGTTCTACCAGCTCCCGTGGAAGTCCAACCCGGTCATGGTCATGTACAACAAGAAGCTGTTCACGAAGGCCGGTCTCGACCCTGCCGACCCCGGCATGGAGACGTACGACGGGTTCCTCGACGGGGCACGCAAGATCGTCGACTCCGGGGCCGCGAAGAGCGCGATCTGGCCGTCCCCCACGAACGAGTTCTTCCAGCCGTGGTTCGACTTCTACCCGCTGTACCTCGCGGAGACCGACGGCACGTCGCTCGTCGAGGACGGCGCGGCGACGTTCGACGACGACGCGGGCCGCGCGGTCGGGGACTTCTGGGCCACGGTCTACTCCGAGGGGCTCGCGCCGAAGGAGGCGTCGACCGACGACGCCATGTCGGCGGGCACGACGGCGATGCAGCTCGCCGGCCCGTGGGCGATCGCCTCCTACGCCGACACCGTCGACGTCGGGTTCATGCCCGTGCCGACGTCGGACGGGCGGGCGGACCCGGTGACCTTCGCCGACTCCAAGAACGTCTCGATGTTCACCTCCTGCAAGAACCAGGGCACCGCCTGGGAGTTCCTGAAGTTCTCGACCAGCGAGGAGAACGACGGCAAGCTGCTCGAGGCCACGGGCCAGATGCCGCTACGACAGGACCTGGCAGCCACGTACGCGGACTACTTCAAGGCCAACCCCGACTACCAGGCGTTCGCCGCCCAGGCCGAGCGCACGGGCGACGTGCCGAGCATCCCGAACTCGGTGGAGGCCTGGCAGGCGTTCCGCGACGCGTACTCGTCGGCGGTGATCTTCGGCAAGGGGTCCGTCGACGAGTTCTTGACGAAGGCGGCCGACTCCGTCGACGGTCTCGTCCAGGGCTGATGTCCGCCACCTCGACGGCGCCGCGGCCGGTGGCGCGCCCGGCTGGCCCCGAGCGGGCGACGCGGCGGCGATGGTGGGGTGCGCAACCGGTCGGCACCGTCTTCGCGCTGCCCTACCTCGTCTTCGTCCTGACCGTCTTCGCCTACCCGCTCGCGTTCGCCGTCTACATCGCGTTTCACGACTACTTCTTCACGGCGCCCGGTGTCGACGTGCCGAAGCCGTTCGTGGGCCTCGACAACTTCGTCACGGTCCTCACCGACCCGCAGGTGCTCGAGTCGTTCCGCAACACCGCGGTCTTCCTCGTCATCAACGTCCCCCTCACCGTGGTGCTGTCGATGGTCCTTGCCACGGCGCTCGACCGTGGCGTGCGCTGGGCGTCGGCGTACCGGGTGGCGTTCTACGTGCCGTACCTGACGGCGAGCGTGTCGCTGGTCGGGGTGTGGATGCTGCTGTTCTCCTCGGACGGCCTCGTGAACGCGGTCCTCGGCCGGCTCGCCCCTGACCCGTCGTGGCTCGTCAACGAGAGGCTCGCGATGCCGACCATCGCCCTCTACGTGACGTGGAAACAGCTCGGCTTGTACATCCTGCTGTACCTGGCTGCGCTGCAGAACGTGCCGCGCGAGCTGCACGAGTCGGCGGAGACCGACGGCGCGAACGCGTTCCAGAGGTTCCTCAACGTCACCGTCCCGGGCGTACGCACGGCGACGACCCTCGTGCTGGTGCTGGCGATCATCACGGGAGCGAACCTCTTCACCGAGCCCTACCTCCTCACCAACGGCGGCGGGCCGGACGGCGCCTCGACGACGCCCGTCCTGCTCATCTACCAGAAGGGGATCCAGCAGCAGAACCCGGACCTGGCGTCGGCCATCGGCATCGTCCTCGTCATCGTCGTCGGGCTGCTGTCCCTGGCCGCCAACCGCCTGAACCGGGAGGCCTGACATGACCAGGACCACCACGCGGGGCCTGCGGGACCGCTCGCGCTGGACCGGGCTGCGCTACCTGCTCCTGACGGTCGCGGCAGTCGCGTTCGCGTTCCCCTTCTACTTCATGGTGGTCGGGGCGTTCCAGCAGAGCCCGACCAACACGCCCGACGCGCTCGTGCCGACGTCGGGCTGGACCCTGGACAACTTCGCGCAGATCGACGCGCGCATCGACCTGGGCGGGTCGCTGGTCAACTCCCTGGTGTTCACGCTGGGTGTGCTGTGCGGCACCGTCGTCTTCGGTCTGCTGGCCGGCTACGCGATCGCCCAGCTGGACTTCCGCGGGCGGGGCGCGGTGTGGGTGCTCATGCTGCTGGTCCAGATGGTGCCGTTCCAGCTGCTCATGATCCCGCTGTACGTGCAGGTCACACGCGGGTACGGCCTGGGCGACTCGTACCTCGGGATGATCCTGCCCTTCGCGATCAACACGACCGCCGTCTTCATCTTCGCGCAGTTCTTCCGTGCGCTGCCGCGCGAGATGTTCGAGGCGGCGCGGATCGACGGCGCGGGCGAGCTGCGCATCCTGCGCACCATCGCCGTCCCCCTGGTGAAGCCGGCGCTCGCCACGGTCGTGCTGGTGACGTTCATCGGGCCGTGGAACGAGTTCCTGTGGCCGTTCCTCATCACCAAGGACGCCTCCATGCAGCCCCTGGCCGTGTCGCTGGCGAACTACATCTCCAACGTGGCGCAGTCCACCGCCAACCCCAACGGGGCGATCCTCGCCGGCGCCACCACCCTGGCGTTCCCCGTCGTCGTCCTGTTCTGCCTGTTCCAGCGGTACTTCACCGCCTCTGACCTCGGCTCCGCCGTGAAGGGATGACCCGATGACCGTCACCAGCATGTTCACCCACGCCGCGTTCCCGCTCGGCCCGTTCGTCCCCTACGAGCACAACCCGATCCTGCGCCCCCGCGGCGGCAGCTGGGAGTCTGCGAACCTGTACAACCCGGCCGCGCTCGTCGACGGGGACGAGGTGGTGCTCCTGTACCGGGCGCACGCCGACGACATCGTGTCCCACATCGGGCTCGCACGAAGCCGCGACGGGTACCACTTCGAGCGGGAGGAGGAGCCGATCCTCTCGCCGAGCGAGGACTACGAGAGGTTCGGCTGCGAGGACCCGCGCATCGCGTTCGTCGACGGCACGTACTACCTGACCTACACCGGGTGGGACCGGCGGTCCGCGCAGCTCTGCCTGGCGACGTCGACCGACCTGCGCACCTGGACCAAGCACGGCCCGCTGTTCGAGGACTTCGACACCTTCGCCACCGTCGACCCGCGCGGCTTCAACTGGTCGAAGGCGGGGGTCATCGTCCCCGTCAAGATGCAGGGCCGCTGGTGGATGTACTTCGGCGAGGGCGCCATCTACTGGGCCACGTCCGACGACCTGGTGCACTGGACGCCCGGCACGCCAGACACCGAGCCGATGTACTCGCCCACTCCCGGGACGTTCGACGAGGCGCTCGTCGAGATCGGCACGTCGCCCGTCCTGACCGACAACGGGCTGCTCGTCATGCTCACGAACGGCGCCACGCGCACGGTGCACGAGGACGGGTCGGTGGACGTCGACTACCGCTGCGGACAGATCGCCATCGACCCCGACGAGCCCACGCGCGTGCTGGCGCGGCTGCAGGAGCCGTGGCTGCGGCCGCAGACCTTCGAGGACCGCAACGGTCTCGTGTCGAACGTGACCTTCGTCGAGGGCCTGGTGCAGTTCCGCGGCAAGTGGTTCGCCTACTACGGCCAGTCCGACACCACGCTGGCGGTCGCCGTCCATGATCCGGCGCGTCCGTGGGGTGCGGGTCTGCGCGATCTCCCCGAGCCCGGCTAGGGTGCGGGTCGAAGCGCTTCGACGACGACCCGGGGGACCACGATGACGATCGGCCTCGCACGGCTCACCGACGAGCTGGGCATGCTCTACGGCGGCGACTACAACCCCGAGCAGTGGGACCCGGCCGTGTGGCAGGAGGACGTCGCGCTGATGCGGGAGGCGGGGGTCAACCTCGTCACGGTCGGCGTGTTCAGCTGGTCGCACTACGAGCCTCGGCCCGGGGAGTACCGCTTCGGGTGGATGGACGACGTCCTCGACCTGCTGCACGACGCGGGCATCGCCGTCGACCTGGCGACCCCGGTCGCGTCCCCGCCGCCCTGGCTGGGCCACCTGCACCCGGAGTCGTTGCCGACGACGGCGGACGGCACGGTGCTGAGCTACGGGTCGCGCAACCAGTTCTGCCCGTCGTCGGACGCGTACCGGACCGCGGCCGCGGCGATCGCCGAGCAGCTCGCCGCCCGGTACGCCCCCCACCCCGCGGTCAGGATGTGGCACGCGGGCAACGAGTACGGGCAGGTCTGCTTCTGCGACCGGTGCGCCGCGAGGTTCCGCGACTGGCTGCGGGCGCGGTACGAGGGCCTCGACGCCCTCAACACGGCGTGGGCCACGCCGGTCTGGTCCCAGGAGTACGGCGACTGGGCCGAGGTCCTCCCGCCGCGTGCGGCGCCCTACCACCGCAACCCCGCGCAGGAGCTCGACTTCCGGCGCTTCTCCTCCGACCTCCTGCTGGACCTGTACCGGGAGCAGAAGGCGATCGTGCGTCGGCACGACCCGCACCGGCCCGTCACCACCAACCTCATGGGCTTCTTCGGCGGCGTCGACCCGCACGCGTGGCGCGCCGACCTCGACGTCGTCGCCGACGACGCCTATCCCGATCCGGCGTCCCCCGACGCTCCCGCGGACGCGGCGCTCGTCAACCACCTGGCCCGCGGGCTCGCCGGCGGCCGACCCTGGCTGCGCATGGAACAGGCGGCGAGCGCGGTGAGCTGGCGCGAGCACAACCTCACGAAGTCGCCCGCACGGCTGCGCGCCGAGGTGCTGCAGGCCACCGCGCACGGCTGCGACGGCGCCCTGTTCTTCCAGTGGCGCCAGGCGCGCTCCGGCCCTGAGCGCTTCCACTCCGCGATGCTGCCGCTCGCGGGCCCGGACACCGCGGTGCACGCGGGCGTCCGTCGGATCGGCGCCGAGCTGCGCGACCTGGGCGGGCTCGTCGGCGAGCCCGTCCACAGCCGGGTCGCCCTCCTGTGGGACTGGCCGTCGTGGTGGGCCGCCACGCAGGTCGCCCTCCCGACGGCGCGGCTCGATCCCCTCGCCACCCTCAAGTCCTGGCACCGCGCGCTGTGGCGGCTCGGGGTCGTCGCCGACGTCGTCGCACCCGGGCAGGACGACGCCACCCTCGACGCGTACGACGTCGTGCTGGCCCCCGCCCTCGCCGTGCTCGAGCAGGACGACGCGGACCGCCTCGACGCCTATGTCGCCGGCGGCGGACACCTTGTGTGGGGGCCGTTCGGCGGGGTCGCCGACGGTCACGGGCACCTGCACCTCGGACGCTCCCCGGCGCTGCTGCGGCACGTGCTCGGGGTGTCCGCCGAGGAGTGGGTGCCCCTGCCCGACGGCGGCAGCGACGTCGTCTGGACCGCCGGTGCGTCCGCCGGGGCGCGTGCCACCGCCGCCGTCCTGGGCGAGCGCACCCGCACCGACGGCGCCACCGTCCTCGCCACGTACGACGACGGCCCGCTCGCCGGCGGTGTCGCCGTCGCGCGCCACGACCACGGCGCCGGCCGTGCCTGGTACGTCGGCACGGACCTCGGCGCAGCGCGCCGCGCGGCCGGGCACCCGGCCGTCGAGTACCGGGCTGTCGAGCACCTGGCCGGCGGGCGTCCGACTGCCGAGGACGGGGGTCTCGACACGGTGCTGCGGGCGGTGCTCGAGAGCGCGGGCGTCCCGCCGGGTGGCCAGCAGCCGGGCGTCGAGACGGTGTGGCGCGGCCGGACGCTGGTCGCGATCAACCACACCGACCGGCCCGTACGCCTCGACCTGACCGCTGCGCTCGCGGCCGGCCCGGAGCCCGTGCGTCCCGCGACCGTCCTCGACGACGTGCTCAACGGCGCCCGGTACGACCTCGCGGCGGGCCGGGCAGACCTGGCGGACCCGGGCCCGGGACCGAACTCTGACCCGGACCTGGCAGCGGGAGCCGGCCACGGGGTGGCGCCGACGCTCGCCCCGGACGACGTCGTCGTCCTTGTCGCTCAGGCCCCGACGTCGCCGTCCACGTAGAGCCAGCGGCCGCCTTCGCGGACGAACCGGCTCACCTCATGCAGGCGACCGCGCTCCCCGGTGGCGGCGGACCGGTACTGCGCGACGAACTCGACCTCGCCGCCGTCGTCGAACGGGCCGCCCGCGTGGGTGGCGAGGACGACGAGACGCCGCCACTCCTGGTCGTCGTCCAGCTCCAGCGCCCGGGGACGGGTGCGCGGGTGCCACGTCGCGCGCAGGTACGCGGCGTCCCCGACGGCGAACGCGCTGTACCGCGAGCGCATGAGCGCCTCCGCGGTAGGCGCAGGCCGGTCGCCGCGGTGCAGCGGGCCGCAGCACGCGCCGTAGGTGTCGCCGGAGCCGCAGGGGCAGCGGTCGTCGTCGTGCACGGTCCTCCTGTCAGTGGGCGCCGGGCAGGCGCGGGCTGAACCGCTCCTCCGCCAGGGCGACGAGCAGGGCGAGCACGACGACGGCGGCGCTCGCCAGCGGGACGACGCGCACGTCGACCGCGGCGACCAGCGCCGCTCCCAGGCCGGACCCGGCAGCGATGCCCACGTTGAACATGGACGACGAGACGGCCACGCCCATGTTCGTGGTCCCGGGGGCCACGAGCATCACGCGGTGCGAGAGCGCGGGCGGGACGCACGAGAACGAGAACCCGAACAGGGCCAGCGCGGAGACCGCGACGGCGGCGTTCTCGCCGAACGCCCACAGCGCGAGCAGGGCGACCGTGAGCACCACGAGCGCGACGAGGAGCACGGCCACCGGGCGCGAGTCGAGGAACCGGCCGACCACGATCGCTCCCACCACCCCGGCCACGCCCTGCAGGAGGAGCAGCCGCGGCATGTCCGCCTGCACGAACCCGGTGACCTCGATGAAGTACTGCGTGACGAACGTGATGACGCCGAACGCGCCGGTGAGCACGAGGCCGGTCGTGACCATCTGGAAGCCGAACCGGCGGGCGCTCGGGTGCGGTGACCGGCTGGCGCCGCCCTCCGCTGGCGTGAGGGTGGGGAACAGGGCCAGCACGACGAACGTCACGACCAGCGAGAGCGCCGCGACGGCCGCGAACGTCCACCGCCACGACGTGTGCTCGCCCAGCCAGGTGCCGGCCGGCACGCCGAGCACCGGTGCGAGGGAGTTGCCGAGGGCCAGGCGCGCCATCACCTTGCCGCGCACGACCGGCCGGAACAGGCCGGTGGTGGCGGGCACCACCGCCACCCAGAACAGCGCCTGGGCGGTCGCCGTCACCAGCCGCGCCACGAGGAGCTGCTCGTAGCTCGGCGCGAGCGCCGCCCACAGGGTCGCGACCGCCGCCACTCCCGCGCAGGCGGACAGCACCCAGCGGCGCGGGATGCGGCGGGCCCAGTGCGCCAGCGGCACCGTCGTGATCAGCACGACCAGCGCGTAGCCGGTCACCAGCAGCCCGATCTCGGAGGTGGATCGCCCCAGGTCGGGGGCCATCAGCGTGAGCAGGCCAGAGGGGAGCGACTCGACGGTCACGAACAGGAACGTCGACAGCGCCATCGCGAGCAGGATCACTGTCGCGCGGCGCTCGTCGACGGGCAGGGACGGCAGGGATGGCAGGGACGTCGAGGCAGGCGGCGCCGGGGCAGGCGACGTCGTCGACGGCGGAGGTGTGCTGGGAAGGTTCTCGGTCATGGGGATCGAAACGATCCTAAGGCGAGTTGTCAGACCCACGTCACCCTGTTCCCGCTCGTGGTTCTGACAGCCGGCGGGAGCTCCGGGGCTGTCAGAACCAGGACGGCGCGGGGCACCACGTGGCTCTGACAGCGTGCGGGTGGGGTTGCGCCGGTGGCGGGGCTTCCGGATTCTCGGAGGGTGCCCACGCTGCCCGAGGTGCTGACCGACGCCGCCGGCGCGCTCTACGCCCTGGAGCCGGGCGAGTTCGTCCCCGCGCGCGACGCGCGTGCCGCCGCGCTGCGCGCCGAGGGGCAGGAGGAGGCGGCCGACCGGGTGAAGCGCCTGCGCAAGCCGTCGACGGCGGCCTGGGTGGTCAACCTCCTGGCGCACGCCGACCCCGACCAGGTGGAGCAGGTGGTGGAGCTCGGCGGCGCGTTCCGCGCCGCTCAGGACGAGCTCGACGGGCCGCGCCTGCGCGAGCTCACCCGGCAGCGTCGGCAGCTCGTCGCTGCCGTCGCGGCGCGGGCGCGCTCGCTCGCCGTCGAGCGGGGGGCGGTGGTGTCGGGCGCGGTGCTCGCGCAGGTCGAGTCCACGCTCACGGCCGCGATGATCGACCCGGACGCCGGGCGGGCGGTGCGCCTCGGCCTCCTGGTGGGTCCGTTGCAGGCCACCGGCATCGGGCGTGCCGACGTCGCGTCCGCCGTCGCGGTCCCCGACGCGCTCGGGATCGCGCCCCTGGACGACGACGAGGCGCCTTCGCGGCACCTGCACGCCGTCCCCGACCTGCCGGCCGCGCAGAAGCGCAAGCGCGGACGCGCGAAGGCGTCGGGTGCGTCGGACGACACGGCAGCCGAGGAGAAGGCTCAGGAGAAGGCACAGGAGAAGGCCCGCGAGGAAGCCCGCGAGAGGGCCCGCCAGGAGCTGGCCGACGCGGAGGACGACGTCGCGGCCGCGCGCGACGCCGGCAGTGCCGCCGCCGCGGAGGTGGGCCGCATCGAGGCGGTGGCGCACCGTACCGACGCCGAGCGCGACGCCGTCCGTCGTCGGCTCGCGGAGCTGGACGAGGAGGCCGCGGCCGTCGACGCCGAGCTGCGGGGGGCGGTCGTCGCCCGCCAGCGTGCCGAGCGCACCCTCGCGGACGCCACCCGACGTCGCGACGAGGCGGCCGCCCGCCTCGGCCCGCTCTGACGGGGCGCAAACGCTGCTCAGTCCCACCATGCGCGGTACCAGGGCTCGTCGTCGTCGGCGCCCTCGGCCCCGGGAGGCGTGGCCAGGCACGCTGGCCCCCAGCACGGCGTGATCTCGTCCGGTGGCGCGTCCATGTCGTCCACGCCCAGCGCCGTGAGGGTCCGCAGGACGTCGTCGCACTCGCAGCCGTCGTCGTGCCGCCGCTCGATCCGCAGGGGACGGTCGGTGCGCAGCAGCACCGCGGTCACGGTGACCCGCTCGTCGCAGCGCAGGGGACCGATGACGTATCCCTCCGCGAGCAGGCGGTCCGGGTGGCGGACCACGGCCCGCAGCACCGTGCCCAGGGTGGGCCCCAGGTTCTGGCGCTCCGACGCGAGGACCTCCGGGTCCAGCCGGCCGAGCAGCCCCGCCGCGGTGTGCGCCCCCAGGTCCCTGAACGGGTAGTAGCCCGGCGTGGCGTTCGGCCCGAGCACGGGGTCGAGGAGCTCGTCGAGCCCGTCGTCGAGCAGGCGGCCGTGCCGGCCGGGGCAGCGTGCGACCGGGGCGGCGTCGTGCCTGGCGCCGGGGCAGGTGGCCAGCTCCCGTTCGCGGGTCCAGGCGGTGCGCAGGTCGAGGAGGTCGGGCGGCGTGAACCGGGCGGCGGGCCAGTCCCGCTCGGGTGCCGGGCGCGAGGGTGGCGGCATCGTCGTGACAGGCATGGCGGCTCCTTCGTTCGGTGCGGGGCGCCCGGCTGGGCGCCTCGACACCGAGCCTGTGCCCGCGACGCGGGCGTGGGACGCCGCCGGACCCCTGCCTGTGGACGACCCACGCCTGGGGGCAGGCTCCCCGCCCGCCGGGTCGCGTCCGCGTCCTGCCTGGTCAGTACCGATGAATTCCGGGGTCGCGCAGTGTCTGACCCTCAGCACACGATGGACACCCCCACAGCCACGGAGGCCCCCGATGAGCGAGCTCACCACCCACACCCTGGACGTGCCGGGCGCCGTCCTGACCTACGACGTCCGCACGCCGACCGACCCGAGCGGGCACCGGCCGATCTTCGTCCTCGGCTCGCCGATGGCGGCGTCGGGCTTCGAACAGCTCGTCGCGGAGCTCGACGACCGGGTCGTCATCACGTACGACCCCCGCGGGACGGAGCGCAGCACGCTCGCCCCCGACGGCGAGGTCTCGCTCGGCGAGCACGCCGAGGACTACCACCGGATCGTGGCGGCCACCGGGCTGGGACCGGTCGACGTCTTCGGGTCCAGCGGTGGCGCGGCCGCCGCGCTGGACTGGGCCGTCGCGCACCCCGAGGACCTCGGCACCGTCGTCGCGCACGAGCCGCCGCTCGTCGCGCTGCTCCCGGACGGGGAGGCAGCTGCCCAGGCGCTGCACACGATCTACGAGACCTACATGCGGGAGGGGCACGGGCCCGCGATGGCGCGCTTCATCTCCCTCGTCATGCACACCGGGCCGGTCACGGCGGAGTACCTCGCGCAGCCGGCGCCCGACCCGGCGGCCTTCGGGATCCCTGCCGAGGACGACGGCTCCCGCGACGACCTCCTCCTCGGCCGCAACACGCTCGCGACCGCGGACTACCGGCCGGACCTCGACCGCGTCCGCGCCTCGACGGTCCAGATCGTCCCCGCGATCGGCGAGGCGGGGGAGGGCACCTTCGCGCGCCGGGGCGGCCAGGCGCTGGCCGGCGAGCTCGGCGTCGAGCCGGTGGTGTTCCCCGGCGACCACGGGGGCTTCGTCTCCAACGAGTGGTCGCCGGGCAACGACCCGGCCGCGTTCGCGGCCCAGCTGCGCAAGGTGCTCGCCGGGTGACCTTCTCGCCCGTCAGGCCGGCACGCCCGCGTCGCGCCCGATCCGCGCGAGGCCGGCGATGCCCGCCGGCGCGTGCTCCAGATACCGGGCGACCACGGCACGCACCTCGGGCCGGTCCGCCTCCTCGGGAGGCACGCGGGCGGGGTTGAGCAGCACCCGGTGCGCCCATGCCGCGACGTCAGGGTCCGCCATGAAAATCGCCGCCGCGCGCGCGCCGCGGCCCTGCATCGCCGCCCAGTCGGCCGGGCTGCTCCAGTAGGGCGTGGGCGGGCAGAGCCGGTTCTTCTCCTCGTCAGGGCGGTCGTGACGCGTGCCCTCGACGTAGCCGATGAGGGCGGCGCAGAACGGAGGGAACCCGGCGCGGACCGACTGCAGCGTGATCTGGCCGTCCCAGATCGGGAGGGCGGGGCGCACGTGCAGGCCGTAGGCGGCGCAGTGCACGACGACCGTGCCCGGCGGCACGGTGACCGTGCCGCCGTCGAGCGCCAGGCTGCCCGGCGCGACCCGGCGGAGGTGGCCTCGCCGCACGACGTGCTCCACCGAGCGCAGCAGCTCGAGCTCCCAGCGTCCGAGGGTCGGGGTACGCGCCATCAGGGGAACAACCGTGCGGTCGATCCGCGTCATGATGCCGGCGTCCTCGAGACGGAGGAAGAGCTCGTCGGCCGACGTCGCGTCGGCGGCGACCGTCATCAGCGTCGCGGCCATGCCGAGGAAGACCGCCGGGTCCGGCTGGACCGCGGCACGGTCGAGCATCCACGGGTCGCGCGGCCGCACCCAGTGGATCGCGTCCGGGTCCACGCCGTGGCCGAGCAGCCAGATCACCGCGTCGGTGGCGGTCTTGCCCGACCCGACGACGGCGTAGCTCGGGGCGTCCGCCACCTCGGGCAGGCCCCCGGCGGGGACGACCAGGGCGCCGTCGTCGACCGCGAACGGCGGTGGTCCCTCGGCCGGGATCGAGGGCGCGAGGTAGCGCGCGTCGACCACGCGTCGGCGGACGCGGGCCTCGACCTCCCGCCCGGTCGCGAGCTCGACCAGGTGTCCGTCGCGATACTCGTGCCCGCCGAGCAGCTCCACGCGGCCGGTGGGCAGCAGACGCTCCTCGAGCACGCCCGCGTAGTACGCGCAGATCTCGGGGCCGGTCGCACGCTCGTGCAGCCCCTGCTCGGGGCCGGACTCCTGCACCTGCCCGGTGCCGAGGCGGGTGGACGCGACGCCGTAGAACTGGGACGCCTGGTGCAGCCGGACGTAGGGGTACGCGTCGAGCCAGTGGCCGCCCGCCGTCGCGCGCCGGTCGACGAGCGTCGCGTGCGCGGTCGGGTCGTGGTCGACCAGCGCGTCGACGAACGCCATCCCGGCCGCTCCTGCGCCGACGACCAGATAGTCCGTGTCGACCGAGCGGTCCATGTCTCCAGTGACCCACCGGGCCGGAGTGCCGGTCAACGCCCGGCGAGGGTGATCTCGCATGCCTCGGCGAATCACGCTTGCGGTTGACGCGACGTCAACCTCTACGGTCGGGTCATGAACCGCTCCATCCAGGACGTCGCTCGGCTCGCCGGGGTCAGCAGCCGCACCCTGCGGCACTACGACCAGATCGGCCTGCTGCCGCCGTCGGGCACCGGGACGGGCGGGCTGCGGCAGTACGACGCCGCAGCCGTCCGGCGACTGCAGCGCATCCTGCTGCTGCGCGACCTGGGCCTGCCGCTGACCGACATCGCCAGGGTGCTCGAGGAGCAGGCGGACGAGGCCGGCGCGCTGCGCCGCCACCTCGAGCAGCTGCGCGCCGAGCAGGACCGCCTGGCGAGGCAGGTCGCGTCCGTGGAGCGGACCGTGACCGCGATCGAGAAGGGAGAACAGCTCATGGCCGAGGACATGCTCGACGGTTTCGACCACACGCAGTACGAGGAGGAGGTGACCGAGCGCTGGGGCGCCGACGCGTACGCGACCAGCGACGCGTGGTGGCGCGGGCTCGGTCCGGAGAGACAGCGGGAGTGGCAGGCGCGTACCAAGGCGCTCGGTGAGGCCTGGGCCGACGCCGCGCGCCGCGGCGTCGACCCGACGTCCGACGAGGCGCAGGGTCTCGCAGCCCGGCACGCCGACTGGCTCGGCGGCATCCCCGGCACGCCCGGCGCGGAGCAGGGGCGACCGACGAGGGAGTACGTCGTCGGGCTGGCCGAGATGTACGTGGCCGACCCTCGGTTCGCGAAGAACTACGGCGGCACGGACGGGGCCACGTTCGTGCGCGACGCCCTCGTCGCGTACGCGGAGCGCGAGCTCTGACCGCGAGCTCTGACCCGAGAGTTGTCAGACCCACGTGCCGCCATACCGGCACGTGGGTCTGACAGGTCGGAGGTGGGAGGATGCCCCGGTGAGCGACGACTGGGCGGCGCAGCGCACCGAGGCCGCGCGCGTGCAGGCTGAGCGCCTGCGTGCGCGACAGGACGTCGAGCACGCGCAGGCGGAAGCGCTGCTGCACGACTTCGTCCGGGCCGCCGCGGCTGCCGGGCTGGAGCCCGAGCCGCTGCAGGTCAAGGGGTACGGCGGTCGCGGGACGGCGCGCACGTCGCTGCGCGGCTGGTACCTCCGCCAGGACCGGACCGCCGCCGTCACGAGCGACGGTACGTTCTACGTGCTCACCGCGCCGCTCACGCTGCTGGACCGGGTGCGCGGCGCGCACGTCACCCCGCAACGGCCGCCGATGATCCTCGGCGCGGGCGGCAAGGACGGCAGCTCCATCGAGCTCGTCGCCGCGCTCCAGCGGGTGCTGCCCGGCTGGCAGGCGCCCACGACGTAGCTACGTCATCGCCTCGCCGACGGGCGCGGCGACCTCCGGCAGGGCCAGGTACCCGGCCCATGCGCCGTCGTCGAGGGGGAACGCCGCCGCGTGGAACCCGGGCGCGCGGTTCGTCACCCGCAGCACCTCGATGCCGGGCGACCCCGCCGGCAACGGGAACGCGTCGGGCGTGAGGTCGTGCAGCGCGAGCAGGTCCCGCGGGTCACGAGGGCTCACCCACCGGCGCACGCCGCGAGGGAACGTCAGCGCCGTCCGCGCCTGCAGCGCGTCGCGGATCGCCCGGATCCCGAGCGGCGAGCCGGGCGTGAGGAGCAGCGGGACGTCCGGTCCGCCGGCGCGGGCAAAGGACCCGGAGGTGAGCACCGCGTAGGCGACGACGCTGCCCAGCGAGTGCGCGACGACGACGGCGGGCTCGTCGCCGCTCAGCGCGTCGGCCAGACCGTCGTCGATCACCTGTCGGACGTGGTCGTCGTGCAGGTAGGCGTAGACGTCGCGGGTGAGGACCAGCAGCACCTCGGCGCCGACCCCGGGCACGTACCGGTCCACCAGCGCGAGCGCGGCGACGAGAGCCTCGACGAGCGCGTCGGACACGGCACCCTCCGCCACGACCGGTGCGTCGCGGTGACCCGCGCCTGCGAGGACCTCGCGCGCGACGTCGAGCACGAACCGGAGCTCGCCCTCCGGCAGCGCGGGCAGGTCCGCGGGCCCGGCCCCCGCTCCCAGAGCGTGGACCGTCACCGCGGGCGGTGTGCCACCGTCGACCAGCCGCGCCAGGGTGTCGCCGTAGTACACGAACGACGAGCCCGCGTCGGTGGGGCGGAACGCCGATCCTGCGGCGGCGAGCCCGGCGCTCAGGGCTCCGAGCCACTGCGCCTCGAGCGTGTCGGGGTCGTGTCCGGCGAGGTCGCGGCCGTGGACGAGCACGAGTCGGGTCACGTCCGCGACCGTACCGACGGTCGCCGCCCCGCCCGGCGGGACGGGCCGTGTGCGTCGTCGTGACCGGGCGTGGGACGCTGTCGCCATGGGGAACCCCGAGGACGTCGCCGCCCTGGTCGCCGAGGTCGAGCAGCAGGAGCGCGAGCTCGTGCTCAGGCGTTTCACCCACGACGACGCGTGGCAGCTCGGTTGCCTGCTGGTCGAGCTGGCGACGGAGCGCGGGCTGGCCGTGACGGTCGACGTGCGCAAGGGCACGCAGCAGGTGTTCCACGCCGCACGCGAGGGCACCACCCCGGACAACGACTCGTGGGTCCAGCGCAAGGTGCGGGTCGTGGAGCGGTTCGGCGCGTCGTCCTTCCTCGTGGGCCTGCGGGCGCGGGCGAAGGGCACCGACTTCGCCGCGCAGCACCAGCTCCCCCTGCAGGAGTTCGCCGCGCACGGCGGCGCGTTCCCCGTGCGCGTGGACGGCGTCGGTGTCGTCGGCGTCGTCACCGTCTCGGGGCTCGCGCAGGCCGACGACCATGCGCTCGTCGTGGAGGCGCTGCGCGTCCACGCCGCCGGCGGCGCCTGACGGCCTCGGCGCCACCGGCGACCCGGGGCGTCTACGGTGGCCCCGTGTCCGCGCTGCTCCTGACGAACGCCCGCCTCGCGGGCCGCTCCGACCGGTCTGTCGACGTCCTGCTCGACGACGGCCGCATCAAAGCGGTGACCCCTGCCGGGACGGGCGCCGGTGTGCCGGTGTCCACGCTCCCGGAACAGGTGGACGTCGACGGCCGCACGGTCGTCCCGGGGCTGTGGGACGCGCACACGCACCTCACGCAGTGGGCCATGGTGCGGCAGCGGCTCGACGTGTCCGCCGCGACGAGCGCCGCGCACGCCGCCGCTCTCGTGCGCGACCGCCTGGACCGTGCGGCACCTCCCACCGGCGGCGCGCCGTTGGTGGGGTACGGGTTCCGTTGGGCCACCTGGCCGGACGAGCCGGCTGCCGAGCTGCTCGACGCCGTGGCGGGCGAGGTCCCGGTGGTGCTGCTGTCGGGCGACCTGCACAGTGCGTGGGCCTCGACGGCGGGCCTGCGCTTCCTCGGCATCGCGCACCACCCGACGGGGCTGCTGCGCGAGGAGGAGTGGATGCCCGCGAGCCCGCGCATCGTCACCGTGGACGACGCCGTGGCCGACGCCCTCGTCGCGGACGCGGCACGGGCCGCCGCCGAGCGCGGCGTCGTCGGCGTCGTCGACTTCGAGGTGGCGGACAACCTCACCACCTGGCGCCGCCGCGTCGCCGCGGGCTGGGACGGCCTGCGCGTGCGCGCGGGCGTGTGGGAGCAGCACCTGGGTGGGGTGCTCGACGCCGGGCTGCGCACCGGGGACGTGCTGGGCGGCCCGGAGGGTTCCGACCTCGTCACGCAGGGACCGCTCAAGGTGATCAGCGACGGGTCCCTCAACACGTTGACGGCGTTCTGCTTCGACGCCTACGCGGGCGTCGCCGGCCCGGACGCGCACGGCGTCCTCAACATCGCGACCGACCGGCTCGTCCCGCTCATGGCCCGCGCGCACGCCGGGGGGCTGCGCTGCGCCATCCACGCCATCGGCGACCGTGCCAACGCCCTGGCGCTCGACGCCTTCGAGGCCTCCGGCGCGCGCGGGTCGGTGGAGCACGCCCAGCTGCTGCGCCGTGCGGACGTGGCCCGCTTCGCCGCCCTGGGGGTGACGGCGAGCGTGCAGCCCGAGCACGCGATGGACGACCGCGACGTCACCGAGCAGCTGTGGCCGGACCGGCACGACCGGGCGTTCCCGCTGGCCGAGCTGCGCGCCGCGGGGGTCCCGCTCACGCTGGGCAGCGACGCGCCCGTCGCGCCGCTCGACCCATGGGTCGCCGTCGCCGCGGCCGTCACGCGCTCGCGCGACGGCCGCGATCCCTGGCACCCGGAGCAGCGGATCGACGTGCGTGCCGCGCTCGAGGCGTCCGTGGACGGCCGGCCGCTGGACCTCGCCGTCGGGGGCCCGGCCGACCTCGCCGTCCTGGACGCCGACCCCCTCGACGTCGGGCACGAGGCCGGGCACGACGCCGGGCACGCCGCCGCGCACGATGGCGGACCCGGAACCGGCGACCCTGCCGCCCTGGCCGACGCGCTGCGGGCCACCGCCGTGGCGGGCACGATCGTCGCGGGCCGCTGGACGCACCGCGCCCTCTGACTCGTCGCCGAGGTAGTCCCCCTCCTGCCGAGTTAGTCGAGATCGGGCCGAGGTAGTTCCCCTCTTGCCGAGGTAGTCGAGATCGTGCCGAGGTAGTCCCCCCTTTGCCGAGGTAGTGCACTACCTCGGCAGGTTCAGCACTATCTCGGCATGTTCTCGACTACCTCGGCATGTTCTCGACTACCTCGGCGCGTTCAGCACTACCTCGGCGCGTTCAGCACTACCTCGGCAGGTTCAGCACTACCTCGGCAGGTTCAGCACTACTTCGGCAGGTCTGGTGCTTCTTCGGTCGTCCGTGAGCGCGAGGGCGCGTGGTGCGACACTGCCGGGATGGTGCACCACCAGGGGGGCTCGGGCGGGACCGGTGAGCCGGGGGAGGCAGCGGCGGCCGAGGGGACGGGCGCGCGCGACGGCGCCGGGGCGCGGCTGCGGGCGCGGCTTGCGGAGGTCGAGGCTCGGCTGACGGCGCAGCGCCGTGCGGTCGCGGGGATCGTCGAGTCCGCCCGGGACGCGAACGTCGACGACGAGCACGACCCCGAGGGAGCCACGCTCGCCTGGGAACGGCAGCAGGCGGCGGCGCTCGCGACCGAGGCGGAGCGCGAGCGGGACCAGCTGCTGGCCGCGCTCGACCGGGTGGCCGAAGGGACGTACGGGGTGTGCGAGGTGTGCGGTCGACCGATCCCCGCAGCGCGGCTGGAGGCGCGTCCCGGCGCGACGCGCTGCGTCGAGCACGCCACCTGAGCCCACGAACTGAGCCCACGACCTCAGCGCACGACCTGACCACACGAGCTGGCGCCGTGCCGGGCGGGCGGGGCGGTCGGCGTGCACGGATGGCAGCATGGCGGCGTGCGCGTGGAGCCCGTGACCCCGGTCGGTGTGGTCGAGCACGTCGTGACGCGGGTCCTGGCGCAGGCGAGCGACCGGCCGGTGCGCGTGCTCGTGGACGGCCACCCGTCGACCAGGCCGGAGGAGTTGGCCGACGCGCTCGCCGAGCCGTTGCGCGCTGCCGGGCGCCCGGTGGCGCGCGTCCGGGTGCGCGACTTCCTGCGGCCGGCGTCGTTGCGGCTCGAGCGCGGTCGTCGTGACCCGGACGCCCTCCTGGAGGAGTGGATCGACGTCGGCGGGCTGAACCGCGAGGTGCTCACCGGCGTCGTCGCCCGGGGGCGGTGGCTGCCCACGCTGCGCGACCCGGTCACCGACCGTGCCACGCGCGCCACGTACGTGGACGCCGCGCCCGGCACGGTCGTGGTGCTGGACGGCTCGCTCGCCCTGGGCCGTGGGCTCGACGTCGACGTGGTCGTCCACCTCGCCCTGCGACCGGCGACGGAGACGCGAAACACCCCGCTCGACGACGCGTGGACGCTCGCCGCGTACGGGCGCTACCGCCGGGAGGTGCAGCCCGAGCGGCAGGCCGACGTCGTGATCCGGGTGGACCACCCGGACCGGCCGGCTCTCGTCCTGCGCGACTGACCGCCGCTCAGAAGCGGCAGAGGCAGAACGGGTGCCCGGCCGGGTCGGCGAACACGCGGAACGAGTCCTCGTCCCCGGGCAGGCGTCGCGCCCCGACGGCGAGGGCTGCGGCCTCCGCCTCGTCCAGGGTCTGCGGGCCGATGGCGAGGTCGAGGTGGAGCTGCTGCGGGTGCGCCGGGTCGGGCCATTGCGGGGCGGTGTAGCCCTCCACCTGCTGGAACAGCAGCGCCCGCTCGCCTCCGAGCATCGCCATACCCTCGGCGTCGTAGACGACCGGCTCGGCCAGCACGCGCGACCAGAACGCCGCCGCGGCGGACGCGTCCGGCACGTCGAGCGTCACCCCCATGACGGTCAGGCCGTCGTTGTCGGGGGCGTGGCAGAGGTCGAACGGGTGGCCCGCCGGGTCGGCCAACGTGGTCCACTCCGGGTTCTCGCGCAGCACGGTCGCGCCGAGACCGACCGCGCGCTCCACGGCCGCCGCGACGTCGGGCACGCGCAGGTCGAGGTGCAGCTGCTGGGGGTGGTCCTGCTCGGGCCACTGCGGCGGCTGCAGGTCCGGGGCCGGCTGGAAGGCGAGCGACCACCCGTCGGGCGTGCGGAGCGTGATCCAGTCGTCCCCGTCGCCCTGCTGCTCGACCTCCGCGCCCGTGAGGCGCTGCCAGAAGTCGGCGGCGCGGGGTGCGTCCGGGACGTCGAAGACGACCGCGTCCAAGACGGCGACGGGGTGCTGGGGACCAGGGTGCTGAGGACCGGGGTGCTGGGGACCGGACGTCGCAGTGCTCTCGCTCATCTCGCCCTCCTGGCGACAGGTCCGGCCAGGCGCCGGACACCTTCGTCAGACTGCCGCGACCCACCGACACCCGCACGAGAGGGCCACCACCAGGTCGGAGCCTCGGGGGGTCGCTGAAGATGTGAGCGAGCGCGGGTGGCCCCATGGTGGAGAGAGGTCAGGAAGCGGCCCCGCCGGACAGGCGACGGCTGCGGACCTCGTCCTCTCGCTGTCGCGAGCAGCGCAGCATCGCGTCCGGCACTCCTGCCCGCCCCGCGCGGGCCGTTCCGAGGAGTGACGCATGAGCGACACACCGTTCCCCCAGCACGGCAGCACCCCGCCGCCGGCGGCACCGGTCCCCCCGGACCCGTCCGTGCCGCCCCCCACCGTGCCCCCGGCGTACCCGCCGGCCCCGGGCGCCTCCTCCGGTTCGTCCACAGGTTCATCCACAAGTTCATCCACGAGTTCGTCCACAGGTTCGTCCGGCGACGACGAGGGCGTCCGCGACCGTGCCGCGTCTGCCGCGTCGCACGCGGCGGACGCGGGCAAGGACATGGCCCACGAGGCCTCCGAGCGGGTCGGCGACGTCGCGCACGAGGCCGGTCGCCGGGCCAGGAGCCTCCTGGACGACGCGCGGGACCAAGTCTCCTCGCAGGCCACCGCGCAGCAGGGCAGGTTGGCCGCGGGCCTGCGCCACCTCGGGTCCGAGCTCACGGACATGAGCCGCGCGAGCGAGGACCCCGGGTATGCGAGCCAGGTCGCCGACCGGGGCTCGGAGGCCGCCGACCGGCTCGCGGACTGGTTCGAGCAGCGCGAGCCCGGCGACGTGCTGCACGAGGTGCAGGACTTCGCCCGGCGCCGGCCCGGGACGTTCCTCGTCCTGGCGGCCGGGGCAGGCCTCCTCGTCGGTCGTCTGCTCCGGGGAGTCAAGGACGCTCCCGACCGCAGCTCGGGCGAGCGGGGCGGGACGGACGGCACCGGCGGCCCGGGAGTCTCCGGCAGCTCCAGCGCCTCCGGCACCTCCGGGGTCGCGGCTCCCGTGCCCACCACGCGCCGGACGACCGGGGTGGCGCCGACGGCCGCGCCCAGCGGCATGCCGTCCACGGGCGCGGCGGGCACCGCCGCGGGGGTCGGGACGGGAGGTGAGGGTCATGTCGTCCGTTGATCCCCGTGCGGGGGCAGCTGCCGGCCGTCTCGGCGCGGACGGCGCCGACGACAGCGGGGGCACGGCCCCGGGCACGGTCGGCCGGCCTGCGGGCGTCCCGCCCGGCGTCGCGCCCCCGACGTCACCGGGCGCGGCGTCCACGGCGCCCGTGTTCGACCGCCCCGTCGCGGACGTCCCCCCGACGCGACCGGAGGACGAGAGGCCGCAGGCCGAGCCGTCGTCCCCGGCTGCGGGCCGGTTCGGCGACCCGGAGGGCCTGAGCCTCGGCCAGCTCGTGGCCGAGGTGACGCGGGACCTCTCGACGCTGGTGCGGCAGGAGATCACGCTGGCCAAGGCGGAGGCTGCCGAGTCCGCGAAGAGCGCGGGCAAGGGCGCCGGGATGCTGGCCGGCGCGGGCTACGGGGCGGGGATGGTCCTGCTGTTCCTGTCGCTGGCGCTCTGGTGGGCGCTCGGCACCGTCATGGGGCTCGGGTGGTCGGCGCTCGTCGTGGCTGTCGTCTGGGCGATCATCGCAGCCGTGCTCGCCCTCGTCGGCCGCCGCGAGATCCAGCAGGCGCCCGGGCTGTCGCAGACCACGGACACCCTCCGCAAGATCCCGAACGCTCTCCAAGGACATGAGGAGAAGAACCGATGAGCACCACCGACCCGGAGCAGGTTCGCGCCGACATCGAACGGACGCGCCGTGAGCTGAGCCGCGACGTCGACACCCTGGAGGAGCACGTGCGGCCGAGCGCGGTCGCCCGCCGCCAGACGGAGCGCGCGCGAGCGGGCGTCAGCCGTCTGCGGGAGCGCGTCATGGGCACGTCGGGCTCGTCGTCCCGACACGCGACGGATGCTGTCCACCACGCCACCGACAGCGTGCGCGACGCGGCGGGCAGCGTGGGGGACGCGGTCTCGGGCGCACCGCGCGTCGTGCGCGAGCAGACGGAGGGGAACCCGCTGGCCGTCGGGCTGGTGGCCTTCGGCCTCGGTCTGATCGCGGCGTCGCTCGTGCCGGCGTCCCGCCAGGAGGCGGAGGCGGCGGGCCGGGTCAAGGAGGCTGCGGCCCCGCTGGTCGACGACCTCAAGGAGGCGGGCGCCTCCATGGCCCAGGAGCTGAAGGGAACGGCGCAGGAGCACGCCGAGGGCCTGAAGGACTCCGTGAGCGGCGCGGGGCACGACATGGCCGAGCACGGCCGGCAGGCCGCGCAGGACGTCGCGCAGGAGGTCAAGGGCGGCAGCTCCGGCCAGGCCTGACGACCCGACGACGGCGGCCCCGCCTGGTCCGTGCGACCGGGCGGGGCCGTCGTCGCGCCGTCGGCCCGCGGGCGCCCGTGCCCGTGCGGTGCCATGGTGGACGCATGGCTGGGCGACGGTCTGGGGAGAGTGCGGACGCCCCCGTGGCGCGACCGCGGGCACGGGGCGCGACGACGGCGGCGGTCGTGGTGGTGGCGCTGGCGCTGCTCGGCGCGTGCGCGGCGGGCCCGAACCCGGGGGTGGACACCTCCACGATCGGTGGGCACGGGCCGTACGGGTTCTGGTGGGGTCTCTGGCAGGGCATGATCCTGCCGGTCACGTTCGTGGTGTCTCTGTTCACCGACTCGGTGTCGGTCTACGAGGTGCACAACAACGGCAACTGGTACGACGTCGGGTTCGTGCTCGGCATCTCGCTCGTCTTCGGCGGCCCGCTCGGCGCGCGGCGCGCGCGGCACTGACGGCCTCGCTCAGCGCGGTACCGCCCGCGGCCGCTCGGCCGGGCCGTCGTCGCGCGCCGCGCCGTGCTCCTCCGCCGCGCGGGCGATGTTGCGCTGCATCCCGCCGAACACGATGCCGTGGAACGGGCTGATCGCCCACCAGTAGAGCTGGCCGGGCAGCCCCCGGGGGGAGAAGATCGCCCGCTGGCGGAACGTGGGCCGGTCGTCCGGTCCGTCCTCGACGGAGAGCTCCAGCCAGGCGAGGCCGGGCAACCGCATCTCGGCGCGCAACCGCAGCAGCTTCCCGGGCACGACCTTCTCCACGCGCCACCAGTCGAGCGCGTCGCCGGGCTCGAGGCGCAGCGGGTGCCGCCTGCCGCGGCGCAGGCCGGGGCCGCCGAACAGGCGGTCGAGGACGCCTCGGGCCACCCATCCCAGGCGCCAGGAGTACCAGCCGTGCGCGCCGCCGATGCCCTCGATGACGGACCACAGGGACTCGGGGGTCGTGTCCACCTCGCGCGACCGGTCGTCCACCAGCAGGCTGCCGCCGGCCCAGTCGGGGTCGTCGGGCAGGGGGTCGGACGGCGCTCCCTGCGTCGACGCCGAGCTCCAGCTCGTCCGCACGTCCAGGTCACGGATCCGGGCCAGTGCGAGCGCGACCGCGTCGTCGAAGCCGACGAGACCCTCGGGCGGGTCGGGGACGTGGTCGGCGATGTCGTGGTCGTGGGCCACGACCTCGTGCACGAGCGACCCGACGAGGGGGCGCGCGATCGCCGGAGGGACCGGGGTGACCAGCCCGACCCACAGGCTCGCCAGCCGCGGCGTCAGCACGGGGACGGCGCCGATCACGCGCGGCCGGAGCCCGGCGACCGCGGCGTAGCGCTGCATCATCCGGCGATAGGTCAGCACGTCGGGGCCGCCGATGTCGAAGCCGCGGCTGACCGTCTCCGGGATGGCCGCCGCGCCGACCAGGTAGCGCAGGACGTCGCGCACGGCGATGGGCTGGATGCGGTTGTCGATCCACCGCGGGGCGACCATCACGGGCAGGCGCTCGGTGAGGTACCGCATCATCTCGAACGACGCGCTGCCCGACCCCAGGATCACGGCGGCGCGCAGGACGACGGTCGGGACCTCGCCGTCGAGCAGGATCTGCTCCACCTCGCGGCGGGACTGCAGGTGCGGCGACAGATGCTCGGTCTCGGGGTACAGGCCGCCCAGGTAGACGACGCGGCGCAGCCCTGCCTCGGCGGCCGCCGTCGCGAACCCGCGGGCCGTGCTGCGGTCCCGGTCGGCGAACCCCGCCCCCGCCCCGAGAGCGTGGATGAGGTAGTAGCCGACATCCACGCCGTCGAGCGCGCGCCGCAGGTCGTCGGGCGCGCTCGCGTCCCCGACCGCGACCTCGACGGCGTCGGCCCAGTCGCGCGGCTCGACCCGTTCGGGGTGCCGGGCCAGCACCCGCACGCGGTACCCGGCCGCGAGGAGCTCGGGCACCAGGCGACCGCCGATGTAGCCGGTGGCGCCGGTGACCAGGACGAGCGGGGCTTCGGGTGTCATGGCCGATCCTTCCCTCGTCGACAGGGTCGACGGGCTGCGCAGTTGCTAGCCAGGCTAGCAATATTGTCGCGGCGATGGCATCGTGAGGTGCGTGCCACGGGGGACGTGGCACGGTCGACGAGGGGTGAGAGTCCTGAGCAAGACGTCCGAGCACGACGCACGAGGAGGAGCCCGCATGGCGAACGCACCCGCCACCGTCCGGCCCCAGCAGGTCGCGGTCACGGTGAGCTACGTGGTCTGCGTCGTCGGGTCGATGATCGGGGTGGGCGTCTTCGGCGGCACCCCGATCGCCGAGGCCGCCGGCGGCGCGCTCGCGGCCGACGCCACCCTCGTGGCCCCCGCGTCCCCCGCCTTCTCCATCTGGACGGTGATCTACCTCGGGCTCGCCGGGTACACCGTGCTCCAGTGGCTGCCCGCGTACGCCGCCGACGACCGGCAGCGTCGCCTGCGGCTCCCGGTCGCGGCGTCGATGGTCCTCAACGCCGCGTGGATCCTCGTCGTCCAGGCGGGTGCGCTGTGGTGGAGCGTCCTCGTGATCGCGGTGCTCCTCGCCGTCCTCGTCCGGACGTTCCTGGTGCTGGTGCAGACCTCCGCGCGCGGCGTGGCGGAGCGCGTGCTCGTCGACGGGACCCTCGGCCTCTACCTGGGCTGGGTCTGCGTGGCCACCGTCGCGAACGTGGCGGCGGCGCTCGCGGCCGCAGGGTTCGACGGCGGCGCCGTGGCGCCCGACTGGTGGGCGGTCGGCATCCTGGCGGTGGTCGCCGGGATCGGGGTGGGCCTGGCGGTGCGGGGCGGCGGCCGGATCGCGGTGGCCGCGGCGATCGCGTGGGGCCTGGTGTGGGTGGTCGTCGCGCGTGCGCAGGGCGACCCGGCGTCGACGCCGGCGGCGGTCACCGCGGCTGCTGCCGCGGCGGCCGTGCTCGGCGCCGCGCTGGTGCTGCTCGTGCGACGGTCCGGGCAGGGCCGCCGCGGGACCGACGGCGTGGCGGTGGAGGCGTGACGGCGACGGGGCGGCGCTCGGCCGCCGAGATCGAGGACCACGTCATCCTGCTCGACGACGCGGGCACGGACGTGGGCCTCGCCCCCCGGGCGACCGTGCACACGCGGGACACGCCGCTGCACCTCGGGTTCTCGTGCTACCTGTTCGGACCGGATGGCCGGGTGCTGCTGACCCGGCGTGCGCTGTCGAAGCGCACGTGGCCCGGCGTGTGGACCAACTCGTTCTGCGGCCACCCGCGCCGGGGGGAGACGCTGGCCCAGGCTGTCGCGCGCCACGCGCGCCACGAGCTCGGGCTCGACGTGGTGACCGGTGGCGATCCCGTCCTGCCGGAGTTCCGCTACCGCGCGGTGGACGCCGGCGGCGTCGTCGAGAACGAGCGCTGTCCCGTGCTGCTCGCCACCACGGACCGCGAGCCCGAGCCGAACCCCGACGAGGTCATGGACCTGCGCTGGGTGACCCCCGGCGACCTCGAGGCGCTGGTGGCGCTCGCCCCCTGGGCGCTGAGCCCGTGGATGGTGGAGCAGGTGCACGAGCTGCGCGACGTGGAGTGGGTGGCGTCGGGCGACCGCCCCCGGGGAGCTCCGCTCGGTGCCTGACGTGCCTATTCGGAGGGCGGGGGGTCGTCCTCGCTGCGCGCCATCGGACCCATCGTCAGGCCGATGACGAACTGTGGAAGCCACAGCACGGCGGCCATCGTGAGACCTGCCGACCCGATGACACCGTCCTCAGGGCCGCCGAACAGGGGTGTGGCCGCGACGCCGAGAGCGAGCATGGTCAGGAAGACTGCTCCCCGTATAGCGTTCCACGCCCATCGCGGTACCCGGGCCGGGCTTACGTAGGGTGACTGCGTGACGATTCCGGCGCACACTGCCGATATCACAGCGAAGAGGATTTCCATCGGGCTCATCAGTCCTTTACCTCAGTTCCACGAAGATTCTGTAGCACCCTCCGAGGCCGAGGATCTCCGAGATGACCGCGCTGCCCTGACCGAGGAGGTTCTCGACGCGCCTCCTGTTTGTCGGGGACAACCCCTTGCCCTTGGTCTTGACGTATGTCGCGACTTTTTTCATGGCGCTCACGAACCCGCCAAGCTTCTTGATGATCGCCTGCGCTTGGCGCACCTTGACGCTCTTGGCCGCGGCCCTGGCGAGCTTTGCTGCGACCGCGACGGCTTTGCCCGGCACGATGACTGAGGCGACTTGCGCAGCGCACACCGCGACATTCTTGGTCCACCACCATGCTGACGGGTCCGCGACGACGGGGAACGTAGCGCCGGCGGTGTCGATCTGCTGGGTGATCGTCCCATCTTTGGTGACGACGAACTGCGTGGGAAGTTCGCGTCCGTCAGCGTCCACGGCCCACGGCGTGTCGATAGCCATGATCGGGTCTTGAGACCGATCCTCACGCATGAGAAGAAGGCTGCCGTCGTCTTGATGGACCCAGCGGGAGCCAGCAGGGACCTCGGTCGCCAGGGTCAGGTCGTCTGCGTCAGCGCTGTGCGCGACCTGGACCACCTGCATGCCGCGCTCGGTCACGTGTGCCACGACCGTGGAATCTTCGCCGGCTTCGGCCCTGACCGCGTCACCCGAAGCAACGACGTTGGACACGCTGTCGATCGTGAACCCCACGAAGTCCCCTGTCTCCAGGGAGATGCTCCCCAGTTCGGGATTGTCGGCGGTGGGCAACGAAGACAACGAATCATTGGACACCGCGAGTCCGTTCTGGAGCGGGACGGAGTCTGCAACTAATCCGCCGATCGTCCTGCGCGCGCTGGCCGGAAGCCTCCTGCCAGCAGATTTCTTGATCGTGTCGAAGCCGTCACGCGTGGTCCGTTGGTGTACCGAAAGGTCGGAGGTGTGTTCCTCGGCGGTGTGATCGGCCATGGGCTTGCGCATGTCGCCGACGGCCCCATGAGCCTCAATGCTGCTCGTGCACACCAGGCCGAACGTCGCTACGACAACTGTTGCAGTAGTGGCAAACCGGCGTTGCGTGAGCCTTGTCGTCATCGTCACGGCTGCGATGCTAGATCGCCATTCCGAGCCGATCGTCCTTCGTGCGAGATCTGCACGGACTTCTTCCAGAAGTGGGTCTTTGGTCTGCCAAGAGCCATCCCGGTCGTTTCAGAAATGCCATTCTTATCGATCACACCCCGGGGTGCGGGCAGGTGCCGCCGCTCAGGACGTCGCGTCACCGACGACGGCACCCGCGGCGTCGTCGGGCTCGCGCTCGGCCTCGGCCGCCATGGCGAGGAGGAACTCCCGGACGGCCGGGCGGCAGTGCGCGGGCACGGCGCGGGCGGTCTGGAGCATCCGGTCGTGCACCGACGCGAGACGCTCCCGTACCTCGTCGTGCGCGGCCTTCGATGCGGTGACGACGACGGAGCGGCGGTCGGTGGGGTGGGCGTGCCTCTGGAGGTGCCCGGACGCGACGAGGCGGTCGAGCAGCTTGGTGGTCGACGCCGTGGAGATCGCCAGGTACTCCGCCAGCCCGCGCGGGGTGGCGGGCTCGCCGCGCTCCTCGCACGCGATGGCGTGCTGGAGCGCGCGGAGGTCCGTGAGGTTCATGTTCATGTCACGGCCGGCACGCCGGCGCATCGCCTCGTCGGAACGTCGGAAGGCGCGCAACGCCTCGAGGAGGAGGCGCGGCTCCGCGTCGTCCTCCCCGTACCAGTAGGACGCGCCCGTCGTGGGTGCCTGGGTCACGGGGTCATCCTACGACTCCCTTATGAGGCTAGTATCTTGCTAGGCTAGGTAAATACTCACGAGGGGGTGGATCGTGCATCGCTGGTCTTCCGACGCAGACGACCGGATCGGCGGCATCGTCGAGGGCGCGGTGGAGAGCCTGCTCGCTGCGGGCGACCGCCGCGACGACACCCGGCTGTGGGCGGCGGTGCGCGACACGAGCCGCGGAGGAAAGCGGCTGCGGCCGCGGATCCTGCTGGACGCCTACGACGCCCTCGCCGGCCCGGCGCCGCGGGAGTCGCGCGACGTCGCGGCGCGGCTCGCCGCGGCCCTCGAGCTCTTGCACCATGCTTTCCTCGTGCACGACGACGTGATCGACGGGGCGGACGTCCGCCGCGGACGGCCGAACGTCGCCGGCGCGTACACGGCGCGGGCCGTGGAGGCCGGCGCGAGCGACCACCAGGCGACGGGCTACGGCGCGGCCGCCGGCATCCTGGCCGGTGACCTCGCCCTCGCGGGCGCCGTCCGGGCGGTGGCGCTCTGCGGCGCGAACCCGGAGACCACCGCACGCCTGCTCGACGCCGTCGACGAGGCCCTGCACCTCACGGCCGACGGCGAGCTCGCCGACGTCTGGCTCAGCATCGGCCCGTGCGCCGACCTGGACGAGGCGCTGCTCATGGCCGAGCGCAAGACCGCCGTGTACAGCTTCGAGCTGCCGCTGCGGATCGCCGTGATCCTCGCCGGCCGGGACGACCTCGAGGCCGGGGTCCAGCGGGTCGGCCGCGCCCTCGGCCTCGCGTTCCAGCTGCGCGACGACCTGGACGGCGTGTTCGGCGACCCGGAGCAGACCGGCAAGAGCAACTCCTCCGACCTGCGCGAGGGCAAGTGCACGCCGCTCGTGGCGCTCGCGCGGGGCACCTGGGCGTGGGACGAGCTGAGCACCGTGCTCGGCGACCAGCGCGCCGGAGAGCCGCAGCTCGCCCGTGCCCGGGAGCTGCTCGCGATGTGCGGCGCCCGGGCGGCCGTGGAGCGCCTGGTGGCGGACCTCGAGCGTGACGCCGCCGCGCTGGGTTCCGACCTGGGCCTGGGCGCGCTCGTCGAACGGCTCGCCGGCCCGGCCCCGCACTCCTCCTCGAGCGCCGCATGAGCGCCCTCCCGACCACCCCGCCGCGGACGGCGACACCCGCCCCGGCCCAGGCCGCCCCGGCCCAGGTCGCCCCGACGGCGGCGCCCGCCGCCACCCAGGTCGCTCGCGAGGCCGACGTCCGCGACGTGGTGGCCGTCGGACCGGACGGCCTGTACGACGCCGTCGCCGTGGAGAGCGCCGCCGTGGTGATCCGCGCGTACTCGTCGTCGTTCGGCTGGGCCTGCCGCCTGCTCGGCGAGCCGGTGCGCGACCACGTGCGCACCGTCTACGCGCTGGTGCGCGTCGCGGACGAGATCGTCGACGACATCAGCCCCACGCTCACGCCCGCCCAGCGCGAGGACCTGCTCGACGAGCTGGAGCGCGACGTCACCCGCGCCCGGGCGTGCGGGCGCAGCAGCAACCTCGTGGTCCACGCGTTCGCGCGCACGGCCCGGCGGTTCGGCATCGGCGACGACCTCGTGGCGCCGTTCTTCGCGTCCATGCGGGCGGACCTCACCGTGAGCGCGCACGACGAGGCCAGCTTCGCGGCCTACGTGCACGGGTCGGCCGAGGTCGTCGGGCTGATGTGCCTACGGGTGTTCGTCGCCGGCGACGACGAGGCGTACGCCCGCCTCGCGCCTGGGGCGGCGCGGCTCGGCGCCGCCTTCCAGAAGGTCAACTTCCTGCGCGACCTCGCCGAGGACGTGGAGGCGCGGGGCCGCTCCTACTTCCCGGGTCTCGACGTCGACGGGTTCGACGACGACGCCCGCGACCGGCTGCTCGCCGACATCGACGCCGACCTGGCCGCCGCGGCGGCCGTGATCGGCGACCTGCCCCGCAGCTCCCGGCGGGCCGTGCGCGTGGCGCACGACCTGTTCGCCGAGCTCTCGCGGCGGCTGGCGGCGACGCCCGCCGCAACGATCCGGCGCGAGCGCGTCCGGGTGCCGGGCCCGGTCAAGGCGCGGCTCGTGGCCGCGGCCTGTGCGCGGGACGTGCTGCGATGAGAGTCGTCGTCGTCGGCGGCGGGATCGCAGGGCTCGCGACGGCGGGCCTGCTGGCCTGCGACGGCCACGACGTCGAGCTGCTCGAGCGGCACGCCACCGTCGGCGGGCGGGCGGGGTCCTGGGAGCGGGACGGCTTCCGGTTCGACACGGGACCGTCGTGGTACCTCATGCCGGAGGTGTTCGACCACTGGTTCCGGCTCATGGGGTCGACGGCGGCCGACGAGCTCGACCTCGTCCGCCTCGACCCGGCGTACCGCGTGTTCTTCGAGGGGATCACGGACCCGCTCGACGTCTCGCCGGACCGTGCCGCCAACGCCGCGGCCTTCGAGGCGATCGAGCCCGGGGCGGGCGCCCGCCTGGAGCGCTACCTCGAGTCCGCGCACGACACCTACGACATGGCCCTGCGGCACTTCCTGTACACGACGTTCGCCTCCTGGCGGCCGTTCGCGCACCGGGACGTGGCGGCGCGGGGTCACCGGCTCCTGCCGCTGCTCGGCACGTCGCTCGCGCGGCGGGTGGCGAAGAGCTTCCAGGACCGTCGGCTGCGCCAGGTCCTCGGCTACCCGGCCGTCTTCCTCGGCTCGTCGCCCGACCGGACGCCGAGCATGTACCACCTGATGAGTGCCCTCGATCTCGACGGCGGCGTGCGATACCCACTGGGGGGGTTCGCACGTGTGGTCGACGCGGTCGCCTCGCTCGCGGAGGGCGCAGGCGTCACGCTGCGCACCCGCGCCCGTGCGACCGCGATCACGACCACGGCCGTCGAGGCCGCCCCGGGGGCGGCACGGGACGGGCTCCCCGTCCCCGGACCGCGCCGTCCCCGGGCCTCGGTCACGGGCGTGCGCTGGGTGGACGCCTCCGGCGTGGAGCAGCACTCCCCGGCCGACGTCGTCGTGACCGCCGCGGACCTCCACCACGTCGAGTCCGACCTCCTGCCCCCCGCCCTGCGCGACCGGTCGCCCGCCTGGTGGGCCCGGCGCGACCCGGGTCCCGGTGGTGTCCTGGTGATGCTCGGTGTCCGCGGGCGCGTGCCGCAGCTCCCGCACCACTCGCTGTTCTTCACCGCGGACTGGGAGGAGAACTTCGGCGCGATCGCCGCGGGCCGCGTGCCCGACCCGGCGTCCCTGTACGTCTGCGCGCCGTCGCGCACGGACCCGTCCGTCGCCCCGCCCGGTCACGAGAACCTGTTCCTCCTCGTCCCGGTGCCCGCCGACCCTGGCCTGGGCCGCGGCGGCGAGGACGGCGCGGGGGACGCCGCGGTCGAGGCGATCGCCGACGCCGCGATCGACCGGGTCGCCGCCTGGGCGGGCGTGCCGGACCTGCGGGAGCGCGTCGTCGTGCGGCGCACCGTCGGCCCCGGTGACTTCGCCGCCGACCTGTCCTCGTGGTCGGGCGGCATGCTCGGCCCGGCGCACACGCTGCGCCAGAGCGCGATGTTCCGGGCCGGAAACCGGTCCCGGCGGGTGGCGGGTCTGCTCCATGCGGGAGGATCGACCATCCCGGGGGTCGGGCTGCCCATGTGCCTCATCAGCGCCGAGCTCGCCGTCAAGCGCGTGCGCGGCGACACGACGGCCGACCCGCTCCCCGTCGCCCGTCCGGCCCTCCACCCCTGGAAGTGATCGCCCTGCACTGGACCTCCTTCCTCTACCTCGGCCTGCTGCTCGGCGCTCTGGTCTCGATGGCTCTCGTGGACCGCCGCGCGCGGCTGCTGCTCTGGTCCGCGAGCCCGCTGCGCGGCGCCCTCGTGCTCGTCGTCGGCGTCCTGGTGTTCCTCGCCTGGGACGTCGTCGCGATCGCCCAGGGGTTCTACTCCCGAGGCGGGGCCGCGACGACGGGCGTCGAACTCGCCCCGCACCTGCCGATCGAAGAGGTCTTCTTCGTGACGTTCCTGTGCTACCTCACCCTCGTCCTGCACGGGCTCCTGCGGCGTGTCCTCGCCCGCCGCGCGGAGGGCCACCCCGGCGGGCGCGGCCAGACCCCGGTCGCCGCGACCGTGCACGGTCCGTCCGGGGAGGCACGATGACGTACGCCGCGCTCGCGGCCGCCGTCGTCGGCGGCGCCGTCGTCGTCGCGCTCGTCGCCACCGGCGTGCGGGGCCTCGGCGCCCGGTGGTGGGCGACGACGACGGTCACCGCGGTGGTGCTCGTGGCGCTCACGGTCGTGTTCGACAGCCTCATGATCGCCGCGGACCTGTTCCGGTACGACGAGTCCGCCCTGCTGGGGGTGCGCGTGTGGCTGACGCCGGTCGAGGACCTCGCGTGGCCGGTCGTGGCCGCCCTGCTGCTGCCGGCGCTGTGGGCGCTCGTCGGGACGGGCGGCACGGGTGCCTCGGCGACAGGGAGGGCCGACGCGTGACCGCCACCGGCACGGCACCGGACGCGACCGCCGCGTGGCGCCAGATCGTGGGCTCGTCGCGGCCCGTGAGCTGGGTCAACACGGCGTACCCCTTCGCCGCCGCGTACCTGATGGCGGGCGGTGCGGGGCGCTCGGGCGTCGCGGAGCTGGTCCTCGGCACCCTGTACTTCCTCGTCCCGTACAACCTGCTGATGTACGGGCTGAACGACGTGTGGGACTACGAGTCCGACCTGCGCAACCCGCGCAAGGGCGGCATCGAGGGCGTCGTGCTGTCGCGTCGGTGGCACCGGCGCACCGTGTGGGCCGCCGTGCTGAGCAACGTCCCGTTCCTCGCCTACCTGGCCGTGGTGGGGGACGCCGCCTCGACCGCGGTGCTCGCGGTGAGCGTGTTCGCCGTCGTCGCCTACTCGGCCCCGGGCCTGCGCTTCAAGGAGCGCCCGGTGCTGGACTCGGCGACGTCCAGCACGCACTTCGTCAGCCCGGCGGTCTTCGGCCTGGCCCTGGCCGGCGGGTCGCTCACGTGGCCGGTGCTCGCCGCCCTCGCGGGCTTCTTCCTGTGGGGCATGGCCTCGCAGGCCTTCGGCGCGGTGCAGGACGTCGAGGCGGACCGGGCCGCCGCCATCGGCTCGGTGGCCACCTGGCTCGGCGCGGCCCGGACCGTGCAGGCGGCCATGGCGCTGTACGTCGCTGCCGGCCTCGTGCTCGTGCTGGGCGGCCTGCCCGGCGCGCTCGCCGCCGTCCTCGTCGTGCCGTACGTGGTGAGCATCGCGCCCTACCGGAACCTGCCCGACGGCCGCTGCGAGGAGGCGCACGCCGGCTGGCGGCGGTTCCTGTGGCTGAACCTCGTCACCGGCTTCCTGGTCACCCAGCTGCTGATCGCGATCTCCCTCGGGTGGCTCTGACGGGTGGGATCACCGTGACACGCGCGCCCAGCGGACGGCGAGCCCGACGGCGAGGACGGCCGCGCCCGTGAGGACTGCCGCGACGGGGAGCGTGGCGCACAGGGCGACGCACCCCGCCAGGCCCACGACCTGCAGCGCCCGGGGGTACCGGCGGTGCGCGCCGGTCTGGGTCCAGGCAGCGAGGTTCGCGACGCCGTAGTAGACCAGCACGCCGAAGGACGAGAACCCGATCGCGCCCCGCAGGTCCACGGTCAGGACGAGGGCGACCACGACGACGGCGACCGCCACCTCCGCGCGGTGCGGCACGCCGAAGCGGGGGTGCACCGCCGCGAGCGGTCGCGGCAGGTCGCCCTCGCGCGCCATCGCGAGCGTGGTGCGGCCGACGCCGGCGACGAGGGCGAGCAGCGCCCCGAGCGACGCGGCGGCGGCGCCCACCCTCACCACGACCCCGGCCCAGGGGGAGCCGGCGACCGCGGCCGCGAGCGGCGTGGCGGCCGCGGCCGTCCCGGCCAGCCCGAGCACCGCGAGCAGCGTGACGGCGACGACGGCGTAGACGACCACCGCGCCGCCGAGCGCCCCGACGATCGCCCGCGGGATGCTGCGGGCGGGGTCGCGCACCTCCTCGCCGAGCGTCGCGACGCGCGCGTAGCCCGCGAACGCGAAGAACAGCAGGCCGGCAGCCTGCAGCACGCCGTACCAGCCGGCCGGGCCGCCGAGGGCGGCGGGCGCCGGTCCGTCGGACCCGAGGCGCGCGACGTCGGGAGAGCCCGTGGCCAGGGCGACCGCGACGGTCACCGCGAGCGCCAGCAGCACCGCCACGACGATCCAGCGGGCCAGGCGGGCCGTGCGCGTCACCCCCCGGTAGTTCACGGCGGCCAGCGCGACGACGGCGAGCGCGGCGACGGGGCGCTCCCACCCCGGGGGTGCGGCATAGGCGGCGAAGGTGAGGGCCATCGCCGCGCAGCTCGCCGTCTTGCCGACGACGAACCCCCAGCCGGCGAGGTAGCCCCACCAGGGCCCGAGGCGCTCGCGGCCGTAGACGTAGGTGCCGCCGGAGGCGGGGTACTGCGCCGCGAGCTGTGCGGAGGAGGTCGCGTTGCCGTACGCCACGACGGCCGCGACCCCGAGCGCGAGCAGCAGCGCGACGCCGGTGCCGGTGGGCAGCACGGCCGCGGCGGCGGGGGCGAAGGCGGCGAACACGCCGGCGCCGATCATCGAGGACAGGCCGACGACGACGGCGTCTGACGTGGTGAGGCGGCGTGCGAGCTCGGTCACGGGTCGATCCTCCCGCGGCGGGGGAGGGGGAGAGGTCTTGCCTGGCGACTGAACACCTGTTTAGTCTGTTGAACATGCGTTCAGTGGATGCCGCCGAGGACGCGGTCCCAGCACCGGCCGACGCGCCGGGCGACGCGCCGGGCCAGGCACCGCGGGTGGCCGCGCCCGGCTCCGACGGCAGCACGCGCGCCCGGATCCTCGACGCCGCCGTGCTCCAGTTCGCCCGGTTCGGGTTCGGCGCCCCGGTGCGCGCCATCGCCGCCGACGCCGGGGTGAGCGCCGCGCTCGTCATCCACCACTTCGGGTCCAAGGACAAGCTGCACGCCGCCTGCGACGAGTACGTGCTCGAGTGGATCGCCGCCTCCAAGCGGGAGAACATGGGCAAGGCGACGGGCGGGCGGCTGCTGGAGGTCCTCGCGCAGACCGACGACCTCGCGCCGCTGGTCGGGTACGTGCTGCGGTCGCTCCAGGCGGGCGGCGCGGTCGGCAGGAGCTTCGTCGAGCACATGGTCGACGACGCGGAGCAGTACACGGCCGAGGCCGTCGCCGACGGCATCGTGAAGCCGAGCCGGGACGAGCGCGCGCGGGTGCGCTACCTCGTCTACTCGTCGCTGGGCGCGCTGCTGCTCTCGGTCACCATGGACCCCCCGAAGGACGCGCACGACATCAACGCCGCGGTCCGCGCCTTCATGGACGACCTCTACCTCCCGATGCTCGAGCTCTTCACGGAGGGCTTCCTCACCACCCGACGCATGCTCGACGACTACCTCCTGTACGTGCCGGACCCGCCGACCGGGGCGCACGCCCCCGCCGACGGAACCCCCACTCACGACGAAGAGGCACCATGACCACCACGGCTGCATCGACCGCGCGCACCTCGGCCGCGAGCGCGCCCGCGATCGAGATCCACGACCTGCGCAAGTCCTTCGGCACCGTCCAGGCGCTCGACGGGCTGGACCTGACCGTCGAGCACGGTCAGGTCGCGGGCTTCCTCGGCCCGAACGGCGCCGGGAAATCCACCACCATCCGCGTCCTCCTGGGACTGCTGCGGTCCGACGCGGGCAGCGTCCGCCTGCTCGGCGGCGACCCCTGGCGCGACGCCGTCGCCCTGCACCGGCGCCTCGCCTACGTGCCCGGCGACGTCTCGCTCTGGCCCAACCTCACCGGCGGCGAGGCGATCGACTACCTCGCCCGCCTGCGCGGCAAGCCGGACAAGAGGCGCAAGGCCGAGCTGCTCGAACGCTTCGAGCTCGACCCCACCAAGAAGGCCCGCACCTACTCCAAGGGCAACCGGCAGAAGGTCGCGCTCGTCGCGGCGCTCGTCTCGCAGGTCGACCTCCTCGTCCTCGACGAGCCGACCTCCGGCCTCGACCCGCTCATGGAGGCCGTCTTCACCGAGCAGGTCCGCGAGGCCAAGGCCGCGGGCACGTCGGTGCTGCTGTCGAGCCACATCCTGTCCGAGGTCGAGAAGGTGTGCGACACCGTGACGATCATCCGCAACGGCCGGGCCGTGGAGTCGGGCACGCTCGACGACCTCCGCCACCTCACGCGGTCGTCCGTCACCGCCGTCGTCGACCGTGACCCGTCCGCGATCGCCGCGATGGCCGGCGTGCACGACCTGGAGACGACGCGGAACGGCGACAGCACCCGCGTCACCTTCGACGTGGACGACTCCGAGATGGGCCGGGTCCTGCCCGCCGTCGGCGCGCTGGGCGTGCACTCCTTCACCGCGCAGCCGCCGTCGCTGGAGGAGCTGTTCCTGCGGCACTACGGCGACGAGCTCGCCGCGGACGGCGTGCCCACGGGGGACGGCGCGGGCAAGCACGCGACGCGCAGCGAGGCGGGTGCGCGATGAGCGCCGTCACCGCGGCGCCGCCGCTGGGCACCCGCGCCGCACCGGGGCGCGGCGGCACGACGCTCACCGGCACGTGGAGCCAGGTCCGCTTCATCCTGCGCCGCGACCGGGTGCGCCTGCTGGTCTGGTCCCTCGCGATCCCCGCGCTCTACCTGGCGTCGCTGGCCGAGTACACGACGCTGGCCGACGACCCCGAGGGCATGCAGGCGCGCGCGGCCCTGGTCCAGACCCCCGCCATGGTGTCGATGACCGGCCCCGGCTACGGCACCGACGACTACACCGTGGGGGCCGCCGTCTCCAACGAGCTCGTGCTGTGGATGGTGCTGGCGCTCGCCGTCATGAGCATCATGCAGGTGGTGCGCCACACCCGCGCCGAGGAGGAGTCCAGCCGCGCGGAGCTGGTGCGCGCTGCCGCTGTCGGCCGGCACGCCGCGGTCGTCGCGGCCCTGGTCGTGGTGCTGGTCGTCAACCTCGTCGTCGCGGCGCTGTCGTCCGCGGTGCTGATCGGCAGCGGTCTGGAGGTGGTGGACTCCGTCGCCGTCTCGCTGGGCGTCGCGATGAGCGCGATGACGTTCGGCGCGATCGCCCTGGTGGCCGCGCAGGTCACCGAGCACTCCCGCGGCGCGACGGGGCTGTCGATGGCGGCGCTCGGTGCCGCGTTCACGCTGCGGACCATCGGGGACATGCAGCAGACGCACGGCAGCTGGGTGTCGTGGCTGTCGCCGATCGCCTGGGCGCAGCAGATGCGTGCGTACGTGGACCTGCGCTGGTGGCCCGCGGCGCTCGGCGCGGTCGTCATCGTGCTGCTCCTGGTCGTGGCGTCCGCGCTCGCGTCGCGACGTGACTTCGGGGCGGGGCTGGTGCCGGACCGCCCGGGCCGCGCCGACGCGCACCCGAGCCTCCGGGGCCCCGCCGTGCTCGTGTGGGTGCAGCAGCGGATGGCCCTGCTGTGGACGGCGCTCGGGCTCGCGTTCATGTGGTTCGCGACCGGCACGATCGTCGACCAGATCTCGTCGATGACGGCCTCGCTGGCGGACAACCCGGTGTACGCGAGCGTCCTGGGCACGGGGGAGGTGACGAAGGCGTTCGTCGGCATCATCGTGCTGTACGCGGCGCTCGGTGCCGCGGCCTACGGCATCGTGGCCGCCCTGCGGGCGAAGTCGGAGGAGGAGGCGGGTCGGGCCGAGTACGTGCTCGCGACGCCGGTCTCGCGCAGCCGCTGGCTCGGGGCGAGCCTGGGCGTCACGTCGGTGGGGACCGTCGTCGTGCTGGTCACGGGGGTCCTCGCCCTCGCCGCGGGCGCGGCCGTCGCGGGGGCCCAGGACGTGACGTCCGGGGAGATCACGGAGGCGGGGCTGCTCTACCTGCCCGCGCTCGCCGTCTTCGTCGGCTTCGCCGCCGCACTGTTCGCCTGGGCGCCCAAGGCGTCGTCGCTGGTCTGGCTGCTGCTGGAGTACACGATCCTCGTGTCGCTGTTCGCCGACCTGTTCCACCTGCCCGAGTGGGCCCGCAAGATCTCGCCGTTCTGGTGGGTGCCGAACCCGTTGACCGGCGACGTCGACGCGGTGCACGTCGCCGGGCTGTGCGCCGTCGCGCTGGTGCTGTTCCTGCTGGCGTTCGCCGGCTTCCGACGGCGGGACGTCGCCACGAAGTAACTGCCAGAGTTGTCAGAACCAGGTGCTGCTCTACCGGCACCTGGTGCTGACGACGCTGGGGCACCGAAAGTTGTCAGAGCCACGTGCCGCTGTACCGGTACGTGGCTCTGACAGGTCGCGGGGCGGGTTAGCGTGGTCGGTCGTGACGACTCCCACCGCACCTGGCACGCCGACGACCGAGCCGTCGTCGGGCGCGTCGCTCGCCCACGGGCTGCGCACCCGCCATCTGACGATGATGGGTCTCGGCTCCGCGATCGGGGCGGGCCTGTTCCTGGGCGCCGGCGTCGGCGTCGCGACGGCCGGCCCCGCCGTCCTCGTCAGCTACGCCATCGCGGGCGCGCTCGTCGTCCTCGTGATGCGGATGCTCGCCGAGATGGCGTCGGCGCTGCCCGCGTCGGGCTCGTTCTCCGTCTACGCGGAGGCCGCCCTCGGCCGGTGGGCCGGGTTCCTGCTGGGCTGGCTGTACTGGTTCACGCTCATCATGGTGCTGGGCGTCGAGGTGACGGGCGTCGCGGGCATCGTCAGCGGCGAGAACGGCTGGTGGCCGGACGTGCCGCAGTGGGTCGTGGCCGCCGTCGTCGTGCTCGTCCTGGGCGGCATCAACCTGGTGGGCGTGCGGCAGTTCGGCGAGTCGGAGTTCTGGTTCGCGGCGATCAAGGTCACCGCGATCCTCGCCTTCCTGGTGGTGGGCGTGCTGATCGTCGTCGGCGTGATCCCCGTGACGGGCAGCGTCCTCGGGCACTGGGCGGAGCACGGCGGCTTCGCCCCCGCCGGCTGGGCGGGCATCGCCGCCGGCCTGCTCACCGTCGTCTTCGCGTTCGGCGGCATCGAGATCGTCGCGATCGCGGCGGCCGAGGCGCGCGACCCGCGCACCGCCGTGGCCCGCGCCACCCGGACGATCGTGTGGCGCATCCTGCTGTTCTACGTCGGCTCGGTCGCGATCATCGTCGCGCTCATCGCCTGGGACGACGACGCGGCCCTGGCCTCGCCGTTCGTCTCCGTGCTGCAGCTGGCCGGGTTCGACGGCGCGGCGCGGCTCATGGAGGTGGTCGTGGTGCTGGCGCTGCTCAGCGCGTTCAACGCGAACGTCTACGGCACGTCGCGGATGCTGTTCTCCCTCGGGCAGCGCCGCGACGCGCCCGCAGCCACGACGAGCGTGTCCCGGCGCGACGTGCCGTGGGTGGCCGTGCTGGTCTCGGTGATCTTCGGTGTCGTCGCGGTGCTGCTCAACTGGCTGCTGCCGGCGCAGCTCCTCACGATCCTGCTCAACGCCGTCGGGTCGGCGCTGTTCGTCGTGTGGCTGCTCATCACCGTCTCGCAGCTGCGGCTGCGCCCGCGCCTCGAGGCCGAGGCCGCACGCACCGGCGAGCCGATGCGGCTGCGCATGTGGGGCTACCCGTACCTCACCTGGGTCACGCTGGCCGGGCTCGTCGCGCTCGCCGGCCTCATGCTGTCCGACCCGGCCGCGCGCACCCAGCTGGTCGCGACCGCCGGACTGGTCGCCCTGATCCTCGTCGTCTACGCCCTCACCCGGTGGGTGCGAGGGCGACGGTCCGGCGCGACGGCGTAGCGCCGGGCCGGGGTGCCTCGGCCGCCTACTTCCCCGGCCGGATCGTCGGGACGTCGCCGACGATCGGGATCGGCCGGCGGTGGAACGGGAAGCCGTAGCGGGTGACCAGTCCGGCGAGCGTCGTGACGCGGTTGCGGGGGCCGACGAGCGACATGATGTGCACGAACAGCCACACCAGCCACGCGAACCCGGCCGTCAGCCGCAGCTTCTTCGACGTCATCGGCAGGGTGATCTCGGCGACCGCGGCCCGGCGGCCGATGACCGCCATCGTGCCCTTGTCGTGGTAGCGCAGCGGGCCGGTGGCCCGCCCCTCGAGGAGCGCGAGGATGTTGCGCGCCACCTGCTGGCCGCCCTGGATGGCCGGCTGGGCGAGCTGCGGCAGCCACTCGGGTCCTTCGGCGATGTCGCCGATCGCGAACACCCCGGGCCGCCCCTCGACCTGCAGGTCCTCGCCGACGGCGATGCGGCCGCCCCGGCGCCGGGGCAGGTCCCAGTCGTCGACCTCGGGGTGCGGGCCCACGCCCGCGGACCACACCGTGAGGTCGGCGCGGATGCGCGTCCCGTCGGTGAGGACCACGGCGTCCGGCTGCACCTCCGCGACGCCCGCCCCCAGGTGCAGCCGCACCCCGCGGTGCTCCAGCTCCCGCGCGGCATACTCCCGCAGGCTCGGGTGGAAGGACTTGAGCAGGTCGGTGCCGCGCTGCACGACGGTGATCTCGAACGCGTCGCCGTGGATCTCGGGGAACGCCGGCGCGAGGCCCGCGGTGCGCAGCTCCGCGAGCGCGCCGGCCACCTCGACGCCGGTGGCGCCGCCGCCCACCACGACCACGCGCAGGCCGTCGTCGGTGTCGGGCGTGAACGCCGACCGCTCCAGCCGGATGAAGAGCTGGTCGCGGATGCGCAGCGCCTGCGAGCGGGAGTACATGCCGAGCGCGTTCTCCTTGGCGCCCGGCGTGTCGAAGAAGTTCACGGTGACGCCGTTGGCGAGCACGAGGTGGTCGAAGGCGATCGTCTCGTCGTTGGCGAGGCGGATGGCGCGGGCGTCGTGGTCGATGCCGACGAGGTGCTCGTGCAGCACCCGCAGGTTCTTCTGCTTCAGCCGCAGCCCCCGCAGCCAGTAGGTGACGTCGCCCGGGTTCAGGCCCCCGGTGGCCACCTGGTAGAGCAGCGGCTGGAACGTGTTGTACACGCGACGCTCGACGAGCGTGACGCGGACGGGGGCGTCGGCGAGCGCCTTGACCGTCGCGAGGCCGCCGAACCCTCCTCCGACGACGACGACGTGGGGCAGGTCGGCAGGATCGGTCACAGGTCCACCGTAGGCGACGCCGGAGGCTGCGGCCGCCGGGGGGGCGGACCGGAGGCGGACGGGAGGCGGACCGGTGGTGGACCACCGTGGCGGGCCTGAGAGGATGCTGCCGTGCCCGAGCTCCTCGCCGTCTGCCGTGTCCACGCCCTCCTGCCCGACGCCGGGACGATCGGCGTCACCGCGATCGACAAGCGGCCCGTCGAGGGCCGGGTGAAGGCTCGGCCGTACGGGCTGTACGCCGACGTGCAGGCGGACCGGAAGGACCACGGCGGCCTCGACCAGGCTGTCTACGCGTACTCGCAGGAGGACGCGGAGGCGTGGGCCGCCGAGCTGGGCTACGACGTCACGCCCGGGCTCTTCGGCGAGAACCTGCGCACGCGGGGCCTGGAGGTGAGCCGCGCGGTGATCGGTGAGCGGTGGCGTGTCGGCACCACGCTGCTCGAGGTCACCCAGCCGCGCACGCCGTGCCAGACGTTCGCCCGGCGGCTGGGCTCCCCGCCCCGCTGGGTGCGCCGGTTCGCGCAGGCGAACCGGACCGGTGCGTACCTGCGGGTCGTCGAGAACGGCGACGTGGGCGCGGGGGACGAGGTCGAGGTCGTGCACCGGCCGTCGCACGGCGTCACCGTCGCCGACTGGTTCGGCGCGTACAACCGTCTCGACGGCGCGGCCGACCTCGCCGACGTCGCGAAGGTGCTGCTGGTGGCGCACGACGACGGCGAGGTGCGGCTCAGCGACGAGCTGCGGCAGCGGGCCGAGCAGTCGCTGCAGGGCTGACCCCGGCGTCACCGTCGAGCGCTCCGGCGCCGTACCGGTGCCCGGCGTAGCCCCAGACGGCGAGGGCGAGCGCCGGCCCCCAGAACCACGCGGGGAAGTACACCGCCCCGACCCACCCCATCAGGGTGAGCATCGGGATCGCCGCCCCGCACAGCATCACGGCGACGAACCCGCCGGGGACGATGGCGGCGGTCGGGGGCACCGGCTGTCCCGCGCGGCGCGGGAACCAGCGGGGGAACCGCTCGCCCCACGGCAGGATCAGGCCGAGGGTCAGCACGACTCCCAGCCAGGCGCCCGACGAGAGCGACAGGCCCTGGATGCGGACGGCGGCGGGCAGGTCGCCGCCGGTCGCGAGCGCCGGCCAGGGCGTCAGCCAGGTGAGGCGGGCGAGGGCGTACGGGAGCGGGCCGAGGGCGGCGACGATCGTGAACAGGCGGCGGTGCCGCGTCACCCAGGCGGTGGCGCGGCGCAGCGAGCCGCGTCGCCAGGCTCCGACCAGCGCGAGCCCGGCCCAGGCCGTGGCGGTCGCCAGGGGGACCAGCACTGCGGCGAGCTCCCAGCGCTCGCGGGCGAACCCGGTCAGCACACCGCCGAGCTGGGTGGCGAACGCGGCACGGGCGACCACCACGACGGTGACGGCGAGCGCGGCGACGAGCACGAGCGGCACCCGCCATCGCGGGCGGGACCGGAACGCCAGCACTCCGGCCCACACGGCGAGGACGGGCACGCACAGCGCGACGACGTAGCCGGCGGCGGGGAGCGTGGGCTGGCCCTGGGCGAGGACGCCGAAGGTGAGCGCCTCGACGACGGCGACCGGTGCGACGAGCCGCCCGGCTGCGCCGCCCGCGGGTCGGGCGAGCGCGACGCCGGCCGTGACGACGCCGAGCAGCGCCACGACCAGCAGCGTCCAGGTGAGCGCCGGCCCGGACAGGAACGCGCGCGCCAGCGCCTGGTCCGGCAGCAGGTACGGGTTGGCGTCGGGGCGTGCGGCGAAGAACGCCACCAGCGCGGCCGTGCCGACGGACGTGCCCAGGGCCGCGGCGGCGAGCCGCCGGTGGGGCGCGGGGCGCGACGGGGAGGGGTGGTGCTGCGGGGCGGTCATCGGGGTGGCCTCTCGTCGACGGGGTGGATGCCTCCACGGTCCCGTCGCCGAGGTGGGCCGGTCCTCCCCTCGACGGGGGAGAGGGGTCCCCCAGGAGCGTGACCGTGTCCGCCGGAGAGAGGTCCGCGTCGCGGTTGTGGCCGTCGGCACCAGCGGCTACTCTCGAACACATGTTCGAAGACGACGAGACGAGGGCAGCCACCACGGCGGCCGGTCGCCGTCGGCCTCGGACCGCCGGTCCCGGCGCGACCCGTGCCCCCGGCGCGCCGGGGCCCCCCGCCAC
>NZ_JBSHCR010000029.1:11645-50941 GCF_053615895.1 Isoptericola sp. NPDC055881 | reverse complement strand
GGGGGGGGGGGGGGGGGGGGGGGGGGCCCCCCCCCCCCCCCCCCGGCCGGGCCCGGCCCTCGTGGGGCCGGGCCAGGCCATCACGCGACCGCGACCCGAGAGGTGGGCCGGTGCCTGTTCGGGCCCCGGCCCACCTCTACCGGTCAGAGTCCGGCGCGGTGCTTGCGGACCCAGCCCGGCGGGATGCCCTGGGCCAGGGCCTGCCGCAGCAATTCCGCGAGCCGGTAGCCCTGGCCCGCGTGGTCCAGGGCGTCCTGGGCCGCGAGACCGTTGCCGGTCCACCAGGCCAGCAGCGCCCACAGGGTCCATGCGGGCGCGTTGTCGGGGACGTGCGCGACGATCTGGGCCAGGGCGTCGGCCCCGTCGTGGGCCGCGTGGCCCGGCTCGTGGGCCCGGTCCGGGTCCACGATTGCGGCGATGGCCCGGGCCACGGCGGCGCCGTCCTCGCGGCCCTCGGCGGTCGCGTTCACGACCTCGGGCGTGACCTCCGGGACCATCGACAGCAGCACCGCGTCACGCACGCGGGTGTTGGTGAGGCGGGCGGCCATCTCGCCGTAGATCTCCGGCCCGTCGAGCATCCCGGCCAGGATGAGCCGCCAGGTGGCGACGGCGTGGGCCGTCTGGTCCGCCTCGGTGGCCTGGTCCGCGTAGGCGTTGCTGGCCTCGGCCCGCGCGGCCCACGCGGCGGGCCGGGGCAGCAGGTCGGCCCGGGTCGCGTTGAGGTTGCGGCCCATCGCGACGGCGTGGGCCGCGACCGCGCTCGTCTCGATGTCGGCCAGGGGCCGGGCCGGTGCGTCGTCGACCAGCAGGTCCCGGTAGGTGGTCTGGTCGACGTGCGCGGCCTGCGCGACATCGACGGCCTGTCCGTGCAGCGCGCACGTCATTGCGCCGACGACGTCGGCGGCGAGGGCCTGGTCCTCGCCGTAGACGATGACCAGGGCGCGGTCGGCCCGGTCGTTCGCGGCGTGCACCGCGATCAGGTCGGCAGACTCCGGCGTGACGCTGTCGAGGTCGAGGCTCGCGACCATGCCGAGCGAGCCCGACGGTCGCAGCGCCCCGACGACAACGCTGTTCACGGGCCGGAAGCCGACCGTCAGCGCGATAGCGGCCAGCACGTCCGCGAGGCTCTTCGCCCGCAGTTCAGAGGTGGGGAACATCGGTGACCCTTCCGCCAGAGCCGAGGGTGGCCCGCCTGCCGCCGACCGTTTTTTCGCCCTCTCCTGGCGCCGTAATGACCGCCCGCATAAGCGGCCTGGAGTGCAAACCCCGGAACCGGCAGGAGGAGGAAGTTCTCGGGCGAATCAAGCGAGCTTGCGAGCGCGCCCGAGAAGTTCCGGGGGAATGCCGGCGGCGTAGCCGCGGGGCTTGCGCGGAGGGTCGCGCGGGCGATCATGGAGAGCCAGGAGAGGGCAACAACGCTCTTCCGCGCGTCAGCGCGGAACGACAGGGCCGCGTAGCGGCCGCCGTTCGGCGCCGGCCGAAGGTCGGCATCGGTTCGCGCCGCTCCCCCGCCGGCCGGCAACGCACCCCGGGCCAACGCTCGAGCTGGACCGCCCCCGCATGACGAGGCCCCGAAGCGATCGGCTCCGGGGCCTCGTCGGGCTTGGGTGTCAGTCGGTCTCGCTGCTCCAGCACAGCTCGACCGGGTTGGTCCACGCGATGTCGAGGACGTGGTCGCCGAGGACCTGCTCAATGCTGCTCATCTGCCGTTCTCCCTTCTGCCGTTCACACCTCGGGCGTGCGAGGCGTCCATCCCGTGAAGGCTTGCATTAGTTGCCTTCGCGCAGTCTCACGTTCCGATCGGCCGCCCAGTCCGGAACTGGCCGCTGGCGTTCTGCGGGAACTCCTCGCCGCTGTTGAACTCCTCTGCGAGTCGCTCGAGCTCGCGCCGGAGCGCTTCGTTCACGAGCGCCGTCATCGAGACATGCCCGCCGTCATAGCCGGCGGTCCGCAGCACGGCCGTCTCCGCTTGCCGTACGAGCTCTTCTCGGATCTGGAACGTGCGAGCGATCTTCAGCCCGCGCACGGCCGGCGGCACCGGACGTTCAGGTTTGCCCGCCGGCTTCCTCTCGGCTCGCTGCCTGGGCGCGGCGGGCTGAGCCGACTCTCGGTTGACGTCTGCGGTCGGCTGTGAGGTCAACGGTCCGGAGTCCACTGCGTCCCGTTCGGACGCCGGCGCCGTCTCGGGTGTGCCTGGGGTCCGGATCGCCTCAACGCGCGGCGTAAGGGAAATCTGGCTCGCCCCACCAGGACGCCGCCTCTGGGGGGCAGTCATGCCGTCACCGCCTCAGCCTGCGGCAGGAAGGTCCTGATGATGTGCGCGGCGACTTGGTCGTACAGACCGGCGGTCGTCCTGCCGCGCTCGTCGCCCCATGCGCTCAGGGACACCGCGGCAGAGTCAGCTTCGCTGAACCGGATCCATTCAGGGATGTGGGCGGGGGTGAGCTCGACCTCAACGTTCCCGGGGATCGTCTTGGTAGTCCGCAGGTCCCAGACCAGTTCTCCGAACCGTTCGACGAGCCCTTCGAGCTGGAAAGCATGCTCGGCCGTGTTCCGCTTTCGCGTCACGACCACTCCCCCGACGTGCAGGCCCGGGTTCCCCAGGTCCTCGGCGTGCGCGGCGACGAAATCTGCGACACGAATCGCCCCCTCGGGCCCGTCGTAGCCCAGGTCGGTCGCGATGATGACGGCGTCCGACGCTGCGAAGGCCATCTGAACGAGGTGCCCCAGGTCGGGCCGGGAATCGATCAGAACGACGTCGTAGTCGTCGCTCCACCCCGCCAGTGCCTTCTTCAGTCGGCGCACCGCCCCGACCGTTCCCGCCTCAGCTTCGCGGTTGATCAGGTCGAATCGCGCCGGCACCACGTCGATCTGCTCAGCCTCGCGCGTGGGGTTTCCGCTCTCGTCGACCCAACCGCACCCGATGAGCGCTCCGGCTGCGGCGCCCTCGACCCCTGCCGAAATCGCCTCTGACAGACTCGGGATGGGGTTCGCCGGATCCCACTCGATCCCGAGGCGCCGCGTCGCGTTGCCCTGGGGGTCGGAATCCACGACTGCGACTCTCATCCCCGCGCGCGCCAGTGCCGCTGCGGTCTGCACGGTCGTCGTGCTCTTCGCGACGCCACCCTTGTTGTTTGCGACGGTCAGGATCACTGTCATCCGGTACACACCTCCCACTGTTAATGCTTGCATTGCAAGACTTAGCTTCCAGGCGCCACGCCGAAAGGCGAGACGGACTCGGTAGAGAACCAAAGTAACACAAGCATTGCGTTCAATGCTTGTGTTGTGTTCCTTGTGTTGCTTGAAAGCGAACTGTTGTTTGGGTATGGCGCGCCGACCCCGGCCCTGGCAGGGCGCTCCATACTTGCAATGCAAGTGTTACAAGTCTTCCAATCCGTCCGTCTGGAAAGCCGGAGGGCGCGAGTGGCGCACCGCAGCGGCCCGTGCTGCCAGGAGCTGTAGGGACGTCGCGGCACACGCTGGGGGTGGCGACTCAAGCGCCCGTGGCCAGCGCGTCGGCGACTGTCCAGTCCGAACCTCTTGCGTCGTCCGGTGGTAGCCACCAGCCGGCGGTGTCGAGCCAGGCGAGGTCGGCGGGGTCGGGGGAGTGGTCGACGTCGCCGGGCTGGGCCTCGGGGTCGTGGCGGTGGAGGTAGGCGCGCCAGGCGATGCGGTGGCGGGCGTAGGTGCGGATCTGTGCGGCAACGACGTCGACGGCGCCGAGCAGCTCGGCGGCCGCGAGAAGCCTGTCTGGGTGCGCAACGAGATGGCCCGCGTCGTCACGGGAGACGAGTCCCCATGCGGCCAGCGCGTCGACGGCCTCGTGCACGGCCGAGCGGCTGATCCCGGTGGTTCGTGCGGCCTCGAGGACCGAGCGGGCGCGGCCGGCCTCCAGTGCCTCGAAGGTGAGGGCTGCGACGTGCCCGAGCGCGCGGAACGCCGGCCTGAGGGCGTGGAGCTTGCCGGCGTCCCAGCGCAGCTCGTCGGCCCGGTCCGCGAGGTCTGCGGGGATGGTGAGGGCGTACAGGTCGGCGTGTTCGCCGTGGGCGACTTCGATGCGGTCGCACCACCCGGCGGCCGCGGCAGCCTTCAGTGCGAGGGAGACGGTGGAGTGCTCCATGCCGGCCGCGATCGCCAGGGAGCGGGTGCCGACCGCGACGTACCGCGAGCCAGTGGAGTGCGCGAAGCCTCCGAGGGCCCGCAGCACGAACCTCACCGCGTATCCGGACCTGCCAGGGAACCGGTGCTGCTCGGTGGTCCGCAAGGCGGAGCGCCAGGTCCGGATGAAGCCGTGCTCGTCGACCGTCGTGGGATCCGCTGCAGGCCGGGGGGTGGCCCCCCCGTGTGACTCTGGGGCGCTTGTGTTCGATCTGCGGACAGTGTCGTTCTCGGGTGCTCGGTGGGTTCTGGCCTGCGGGTTCGTCTTCTGGGTGCGGGCGACGAGCGCGGCCGCGGCGGACCAGTCGCGGGTGATGCGGTGGCGCTGGGAGACGGGGGAGTGGTGTGCGTAGAGCGCGGCCAGGCCGGCCCAGCGGCCGTCCTCGATGCGGGCGACGACGTCGACCAGGCGCCAGCCGGCGCGGGCGGCGGCCGCCATCACCGCGGCGCGGGCCTCGGACGGGGTGGGGTAGCGCGCGACGTCGTAGATCCCCTCGCGGGCGATGCGCAGCACGGCACCGCGAACCTCGCCGGCCCGGCCTGCGGGCTCGGCGGGGGCCTGGTCGTCGACGTCGACGCCGCCGGCGAGCTCCAGGCGGCCGTCCGGGGGAGTGGCGCGGGCGCGCCATGCGGCGATCTGCGGGCGCAGCCGCACCCGGATGGCCTCGACGACGTCGGCGCCGTTCGGGCGCTGCAGGACGTCGTACGCGGCGCTGAGGGACATCGTGAGCTGCTGGTGCCCCCAGGTCTTGTGCAGGGCGCCCGGGGTTCGGATGCAGCCGGAGCGCACCGATCGGTGCGGGGAAGGGTCCAGGCACGGGAAGAGCAGCGCCAGGGCCTCGACGAGCTCGCGCGCGACGTCGAACGCGAGGCGGTCGGCCAGCGGCACGTACACATGGCGCCCGCCCGTGGGGCCGACGTCGGTCACGACGCGGGCACCACACTCGACAAGCCAGTGTTCGAGGTCGGCGGCCTCGGCCGCCGTGGCGTCGACGTCGTTGCCGGCGACATCGAGGTCCAGACACAGGGCGCGGCAGGTGCCGTCCAGCCCATACACGAGCACCGCGGCAGGCCCGGAGCGAGGAAGAAGCTTGGTCAGTGGCCGCTCGCCACGAGTGGGGTACTCGACCGTGAACTGACCGCCACGGCGGCCGCGAACACCGACCCGGACGCGCTCACGGCCCGCCAGGAGCCGCGCTGTCGCGGCCCACTGCTCGGCCGGCGACCCCGCCTCGGGGTGCGCCTCGCTCGGCGTGTCGCCAAGTTCTTGTGGGTGCCTGTCGGCTGATGCAGGTATGGTGGTCTCCAGACGAAAGACGCACGAGAGTGCGTCGAACCGGACCCATCACCTCCGCGCCGGCAAGCTTGAGGGTGAAGGGCTTCGGACTCCGGCCCGGCCCCCTCGGGGGCCGGGCCGCTCTGCGTTATGGGGTTAGGCGCTTCTGCGAGCGAACCCCTCCTGTCCCTGGGTGTGCGGAATCTCGAAGACACCCTGCGCGGCGTCGCCCTGGTCGGCGCTGGGCCACCACACCGGGCGTCCCTGCTCGTCGAGCTCGAGGTGCTTGCTGATCTCCGTCAGGACCACGGCGAGCGAGACGCCCGTCGCGTCGGCGATCGAGTCGTAGACCGCCTTCGCGTCATCCGGGACGCGCGCGTACAAGACGGACGTCGTCTCGGGATCGACCGACCCCCACGCCCTCCTAGCCCGCTTGCTCTTGGTCGTGGCCATGCCGCCGACCGTAGCGCTAGCACAAGCAGAAGCGCCCGACATCGGGCGGCGTGTCGCGGTAGTTGACCAGCGACGACGCGGCATGTCGGGCGGGAATGATGACCGAGGCACCCCGCTACTTTAGACGGCGGTCGCACACTTTGGCACGCGCTCTGACTGTGTCACGCGATGGCAGCGAGGATCGCGGCGTAACTGCCACCGAGTAGCAGCGCGCCGACAGGGGCGCCGGCGACCACCTGCGCGACGGTGTGCTCGCGCAGCTGCACGCGCGACCATGCGATGACTAGCACCAGGGGCGCGAGGCAGAGCGCGATACCCCACCCGAACTCGAGACCGGTGATCACCAGCATTCCCGCGGCGACGCCGCTGTGGAACGAGATCTTCCATACGAGGGTCACAAGGAAGAGCACTGCCTGGGTCGCGGTCGCTGCGCCGAGGAAGGCAGGGAGCTCTCTGGGAGCAGGGGAGAGGGCGAGCACCACGAGACCGGCTACGGCGAAGCTCACATTGGAGATGAGCGGGATGATGCGCTCTCGGCGCGTGGTGAGCATGCGATCGCGCCAGACGCCGCGGCGGACGCCGATGATGACCACGAGGTAGGGCAGCAGCGAGACGAACAGCGATCCCAGGAGAGCCCACCCCAGAGCTCCCTCACGTAGCCCGAGGGCGACGAGAATCAGGACGCCGAGGTTCGGCGGCGCCAGAACTTCGGTGATGGCCCGGGCGAGCCGGGTGCGCTGGTAGCCAGTCTCCGCACGCCGAGCGGCGCTCAGCTGTCGAAGCAGCGTGGTGGCTTCCGTGGCCGGGACGTCGTCGGGCAGATAGTGGGGCATCGTGTTGCCGTCCTCGTGGTGCCTGGTGATTGCTTCCCCGATCTCCACAACCCGCCGGTCAAGCCGCTCGGGAACATTGAGTGACGAGTGCGCGACGCGGGGGGTCCTCTGGTCACGGGTGAGGGCCCGATGAGCGGGACGAAGCCGTGCGAGCAGATACCGGTCGCGGAGGTGTAGGTCAGTCCAGGTCGCCGCGCCAGCGGCAATGAACCCGACCGCAAGGAGCGACGGAACCCCTTGGATCACAGCCTCGTACCGAAGGATCAGGGAGGCTGGGTCCGCGTTGGTGAGTACCAGGATCTTGGTGACGACGTAGATATCTCCCGCGGCCGCGCCGATGCCAAAGAAGACGAGCCCGCGGCGGCCGCGGGTCCAGGGTCCGGCGCGCCGGGCGTCACGAAATGCGAACACGACCACGGCCATGAGGAAAGCTCCATACGGGAGCAGGTAGGAGAGCCAGAAGCCCAGTGCGGGGAGTTCCCCACTGGCCGGACCGACCTCGAGGACACCCTGGCGATCAGGGCCCGTCTCGAGGAAGAACCCCATCATGCTGACGTAGGCAGCGAGGATGACCGCGACGGTCCCGACGGTGCTCCACCGTGGCGAGGGTTGTTCGCGTGCGAGTCTCGCCACGGTGTGAGCCGAGAGCGCAGCCACGGCGATCCCGATGCAGTCGCGCACGTAGACCTGAAGGCCGGAGATTCCCGATGCCTCGTCGATGAGCGGACCGACGAACGAGAGCTTGATGGTGAACATCGACACCAAGAGCAGGAGGATAAGCGCCAGGAGGCGAGAGCCGCCGCGTGCGACCCCGACTATCCGCACCGCCACAATGCCCCATAGCAGGACAACGGCCGGGAGCGTGAGGTTCTGCAGGAGGGTCACCGGTCAGCCCGGACGGTGAAGAAGTCGTCGATCCGGTCGCGGCGGTACCGCGCCGGCCGACGTCGGCGGGACTCAAGCAGCGTGCCCAGCAACTCAGCGCGCCGCTCCTGGGGGCCGTCGTCGTGTCGCCAGATGGACTCCACCGCTCCACTCGCCGCTGAGACAAGGAAGTCCTGCGGTTCGCGTCCGAGCAGGTTGGTCACATGTGTACGCGTCGCAGGGTGTGCGTCGTCCCAGTGAGGCACGTCGCCGAACACGATGTGCGCGGCCTCGTGCCCGAAGATCGTGTCCTCAGCTACGTCGACCTTGGGAATGATGGTGAGCCAGCCCTGGGGGAAGGGGAGGGTCAGCCCGGTCGCATTGGCGATCCCAGCACGGGACCAAAGCTCATGGCTGGGGCGCAGCACGCTGACCTCCCCGCCAGCGGCGGCGGCCGCGGCGGCCAGGAAGTCGTTGGGGGTCGCGTCCTCGGAGTGGAGCTCGGCGATGAGCTCCCGGCACGTCCGGGCGTCGCGTCCTCTTGCGCGCATTGCTGTTCACTCCCCGTGACCGATTCAGAACCGGTCAGTCCTGGTCCTGCTGGTCTTTCCTCAACTCGTGAACGAGATCCGCAAGGAGCTGGGAGGCGCGGTCGGAGATCTCTCCCGACCGCGCACGGATCTCGCCCGCGGCCTCAACCTGCGCCGAAGGGTCCGCCGCGGGGCGGTCCTCGAAGAAGTAGGTGATCGGCACCTCGAAGGCAGCGGCAAGGCCTCGTAGGACCCGAACGGTCGGGTTGGAGCGCCGCCCACTACGGATCTGCTGGATGGCGGCCGCGGAAATTTCGTATCCGTGCTCGCCGGCCCTAGCAGCGATGTCGTAGTTGCTATAGGGGCCTCGGTCTGCGGGGTGGCGCGTCTCGAACAGGCGATTCACTCGCTGAACGATGTCGTCCCCCATGGGGTCCCGACGGGGCACATGTACTCCAATCGTCAACCACCAACCTTAATACGCGCCGGTCGGCGCTGAAGAGTGGCGACACGTCCGCGTGCGTGCTATAAACATCATGTGATGTTTTGAGTACGTGCAGACGTTGCTGACACAGGCAACCACGCACGCGAGGCAGCTGCCTACTCGAGACGGCAGAGCGAGCGGTTGGGGAACCGATGGAGCACAAGAACTCTGGTGAGACGGCGGCGCCGTCCGTGTCGATCGTGCTCGACGAGCACGGTTGCGGGCAGGTGACGATCGGCGGCGCGACGGTGCCCGTCGAGGCCGAATCCCTCGGGGAGGGGCGTGCGGCCGCCATCCGTGCGGTGTCCCGCAGGGCGGACGAGCTCGGCTACTCCTTGTTGGTTTCAGCAACCACCCCGGAAGGCACCGTGACGTTGCGCGTGGGGGCGGACGGTTCCGTGACGGCCGACGGGCCGACTAATGCTCCTCGCCAGCCGGCGGGGAACCGAGACGGTGCGCCTCGCGTGACTCCCCCAACCGCGCCCGAGGCGCACCGTCTCAACTCTTCGACGATCGCCGACGGGGCAGAAGAGCCCGCCACGTCAACGATGCAGCTCGACAGCGCCGAGGTGACAGCGCAGACCACGCAGGATGCCGCTGCGACGATGGAGGGCGCCGGAGTGGATGGGCAGGCGCCGTGGGTCATCGCGCCGGCCACCCCGAGGCCGCGTCCCGCCAACGGAGACGAGACGTTGGTCGTGCCGGCAACCCTGGTTCCGACTCGAGGCGCGGCAGTCGCCGCGCGGGGCGACGTTGGCGCGCCGCCTGCGGTCACGACGGCACCGGCGAGCGGGCGGGTGCGCGCGTTCGCTGCCGTGGGGGTGGTCGCCGGCCTTGCCGCCGTGGTCGGCGGGCTGTTGGCCGCAGGCGCGGTGGTGATGGTCATCGGGGATGACCGTGCTCCGGCCGCTGCTGTTGAGCCGTCGCCGTCGGCATCAAGCCCTGTTGCGCCGACACCATCCGCATCACCCTCGCCCAGCCCCACGTCGTCAGCGACGGCGAAGCCCAAGGCTCCGGCCCCGCAGGTTGCGGGCCTCGCCGCGACCGCGGCGAAGGGCAAGAAGAAGGGAGTGGTGGTCGTGAACCTCACGGTGCGTGGCACCGGGAAGGTCCCGGTGGCCGTCCGGGTCGGCAACAAGAAGGACGAGTTCCAGGTCGACCTCGGCAAGGGCGACCGCCGACAGGTGACCCGCCAGGTGAAGGGGATCAAGGACAAGCGGGTGACCTGGACGGTCGCCGCGAAGGGCTCGCAGGTGTCGGGCCGCGTCACGGCGCGCTGACGGGGGAGGGGCTGAACGTGATGAGCATCAACGAAACTTCGGAGTCCTCCCGGGCCCTGCGCGCCGGTGTACGTCTCGCGCTCCTGGCCGGCGTTCTGACCACCGCGACCAGCTGCGCAGCAGACCAGCCCGCCGCTCAGCTCCCGACCGAGTCGAGCACGACCACGCAGTCGGCGCCGACGCCCCTGCCGACCCCTGAGCAGGCGAGCCCGTCGACCCCGGCCGACAGCGTTGACGAGGGGGACCAGCGGGCGGCCGTCGCGGCTGCCGAGGACGTCGTGTCGGCGCTGGTCTCGCACACGTCGTACGACGCCTGGTGGGCCGCCCTGTCCGAGCAGCTGACGCCGGCGGGGGAGATGGCCTTCGAGTACACCGACCCGGCGGTGATCCCGGCCCGCCGCGTCGTCGACGGAGCCACGCTGATCAGCGCGCCCGACGGGACGTCGGCGCGGGTGCAGGTGCCGACCGATGCGGCCCCGTACGTGGTGACGCTCATCCGTCAGGACGTGCACTCGCCGTGGCTCGCTGATCGGATCGAGCCGGTCGAGCGGGCGGTGCGTTGATGAAGGCCGCCGTCGGAGTGATCGCCGGTCTGCTGGTGATTCCGATCGTCATCGTGCTGCTTCTCGGCGACGACGGTGCGTGCGACCCCTCGGGCGCCACCGCCACGGGCGGTGTGGTGCCTGTGGCTGGCCTCAACGAGGGCGTGGTCGCGACCCTGCCGGGGCTGTCGTCGGTGCCCAAGGAGCGGAGCGAGCAGGTCGCGAACGCCGCGACGATCGTCGCGGTCGGGGCGAAGAAGGGCATGCCGATCAAGGGACAGACGATCGGAGTCGCCGTCGCGATGGGCGAGTCCAGCCTGATCAACGTCGGATTCGGTGACGACCGCTTCGGGGTGACGAACCCCGACGGCTCGCCCACCTGTTCGCTGGGTCTGTTCCAGCAGCAGTGGTGCCTCGGATCAACGTGGGGCACCAAGGAACAGGTCATGGATCCCCGGCATGCCGCCGGAGCGTTCTTCGACGCCCTCGCGCAGGTCGAGGGATGGCAGGACCTTCCGCCGACGATCGCTGCGCACCGCACGCAGCGCAACGCCGACCCCTACCACTACGAGAAGTATTGGGACGCAGCGGTGGCGCTCACCTCGGCGCTGACCGGGGTCGAGCTCGCGGATCTCGAGTCGGCCGCGCCGGCCGCGGGGGCGTGCGTCGTCGACGCGGCGGCCGGGACGGGCAAGGCCGGCGGCGCCATCGCGAAGAACGGCCCCGCTCCGTGGGGCGGGTACTCGAATGGTCGGATCCCGGAGTCTGCCCTGGCGCCCATTCCTTGGGCTCCAGGGGAGGCGGCGCGCAGCGACGCTGTCCAGGCACTGACCGGGCTCAACGCTCTGTTCCGTCAGCAGTTCGGCCGTGACCTGTCGATCACGGACTCGTACCGCTCGTACGAGCAACAGGTCGCCACCAAGGCTGCGAAGGGCTACCTGGCGGCCACGCCGGGCTACTCCAACCACGGGTGGGCGTTGGCGCTCGACCTGGGGGGCGGGATCAACGACTTCGGCACCGCCGAGTACGAGTGGATGAAGGCGCACGCGCCGGCCTTCGGGTGGGTTCATCCGCAGTGGGCCGAGCCGGGCGGGCGCAAGCCCGAGCCGTGGCACTGGGAGTTCGTGGGAGGTGGAGCAGATGCGCAAAGGGCGTAGCGCGGCAAGGAACCTTGAGCAGGACGGGTTCGACCCGGCCAAGGTTCCGCCGTTCCCGGTGCTTGGGCTGGAGCTGACGACAGAGGGCGCGGTCCTCCTCGAGGGAGCGCCGGTCGACGTCGACGGCGATGATCCTGCCGTTGTGGCGGGCGTCGGTGCCGTCGTGGCGTGGTTGGTGCTGCACGGGGTCTCGGCTGTGCGCGTGCGTTGCACGGCGCCCGGTGAGGACGGCCCGCACGTCGAGCTGATGGTCGTCGACGCCCAGGGCGGCACTCATGAGCTCGGGGACGCGACCGCGGCACGCAGGGGACCATCGCGGCGTGTGTTGCTGGGCGCGTCGGTGGTGCTGGCCGCAGTCGCGGTCGGCGTGCCGGCCGGGCTGGTTCTGGCGGCCCACGGCGGGGATGCAGGAGTGGACGCGCCCGTCGAGCAGGTCGTCAGCCCGGTGGGGGCCGGTGCGAACCTGCCGGTTCCGCCGCCCCCTGGCTTCTCGACGGTGGCGACGTGGTCTGTACCGGTCGCCGACGGCCTGCAGTCGTTCGTGCTCGATGCGGACACGATCGTGGTTCCGGCCGCGGACGGGACGTGGACCGCCCGGCGGGCCGAGGACGGCGCCGTGGAGTGGATCGCGAAGGGTGCGTACGAGCAGGCTGCCCCTTCGCGTGTGCAGGGCCGTCCGGTTCTTGCCGCGACGAGCGGCGGCGACCTCCAGGCGTGGGCTCTGGACCTTCCGGGGCAGTCGGAGATCGATCCCGTTGACGTGCCCCTGCCTGCGCAGTCGTCGGTGAAGGTCGATCCGATGGGCGTCCTGGTCGACCTTGGTGACCAGACCGTCATGGTTGATGGTCCGGACGGGTTCGTGCGCCGTGACGTGCCCGTGGGGGCGACCCCGGTCGCGGCCACGTCGCGCGGGGTGATCGCCGTCTCGGCCTCGGGCGTGGTGGTGGTGCCGGCTGAGGGCGACCCGCACACGGTGTCGTTCGCGTCGCCGGCCGGAGCGGTTGGGCCCGCGGTCTCGTGGACGGGGATCGACGACGACCACGTGCTCGGCGTTTGGGACACCGCTGATCCGGGCCGCGCGGTCGCGGCCCTCGTCCGCGTCAGCGACGGGACCAGCAGGGCCACCGCGGTCGTTCCGAGCGACGCTCTCGGCAATGAGCCGAGGGCGATCCACGATCCGGTGGCAGGCGCGGTCGTGGTGGGCGACCTCTACGTCTCGCCAGGACGCGACGCGATCGCGGACCTCGGCGCCGGCGCCACGAGCGAGCTTGGCGGCACGGCGGGTGCGTTTGAGCCCACGGCTGTCCTGGGGTCGGCGGTGTTCGGGATGACCACTGCTGTTGCGGTGCGCGTCGATGTTCCGACCGTCGGCGACGAGTCGCCGGCGTGGGTCGCGTTCTCGAGCGACCCCGACCTCGAGCAGGCGTCTCCCGACGCAGTCATTCAAGGTGCGGCGTTCGTCGCCGCGGACAAGGTCGACGAGCGAGTGCTGTACGCCCTCGCTCGCACGGAGGAGCAGCGATGAGCAACAACCCGTTCCTCGTCTCGCCGGCGCGCACGCGGCGTGAGGCACAGGCACTGATGGAGGCCGACCCGCTCTGGGACGACCAAGCGTCCGGCGGGGGTGGCGATGTCGCGGTTGTCGGGCCGGCCACGCCCGAGCTCGTGGGGCCGGTCGACACCGAGAACCTCGAGGACTGGCCGACGACCGTGCTGAACGACGTGCCGGACCTGTGCGTCATGGGCCTGCACGGTGGCGCCGGCGCCAGCACGCTGCTGCAGCTCCTTTCTCCGGCCGACGAGGGTGCCGGAGCAGGCCCGACCCGCACCGTCGGTGAGGCCGGGCGTGAGTGGCCGGTGGCGAACGCGTGGCTGGCGCCGGCACCGATGGTGCGGGTGGTCGCCGTCGCGCGCACCCACCACCGCGGCCTCGACCAGGCGGATCGTCTGGCGCGCCTGTGGGCTGCTGGCCGGTTGCCCGGCGCAGAGCTTGTCGGCCTGGTCCTCGTCGACGACGGACCGCGCCTCACCAAGGCCCAGGCGCAGGCGGTACGACGTCTGGCTCGGATGACGCCCCGCGGCTGGCACCTGCCGTGGGCCGAACGGTGGCGGTGGGAGTCGCCATCACCCAGCACGTGCGGGTTGCGGGTCCGCCGCATCGCCGCCTCGATCCTCGCCGCCGCGGCGGGAGACACGAAGGGAACGAACCGATGACTAACACGACGACGCTGGGGTACCAGGTGGTGGGCCGCCTGGCTGAGCGGGGCGTGCTGCCCAACCCGACCCCGGAGCAGCCCCCGGGCACCGAGGGGATCAACACGATCCTGAACTGGCTGTCGTGGGGCGTGATGATCCTCGGCCTGGCGGGGTTCCTCGCCTCGGCCGGCTACCTCGCGTTCGCGGCCTTCACCGGCCGCGAGATCCAGGGGTTCAAGGGCCTCGCCATCGCGATCATCGTGTGCATCCTGGCGACTGCGGCCGGCGGAATCATCCAGATCTTCGTCTGACCGATGACGGGGTGGGCCAGAAGTGCTGGCCCACCCGCACCCTCTACGGAAGGAGCGCCGCACGATGAGCGGTGAGACGAACGAGCAGGCCACCACACCGTTCAACAAGTGGTGGTGGATCTCGGGCGGATTCCTGCTCGCGATCGTGGTCGCGGGCATCGTGGTCGTGGTCGCGGCACCGAGCGACGAGCCCGCCCCCGCGGCACCGGAAGCGGCGGCGAGCACGGGCGCTCCGCAGACGAGCAACCCGATTGCCGGATGCGACCTCGCGGCCGACGACGTCGTACCGACCGAGGCCCCGGAGACGGAGTGGGTGTCCCACGAGACACTCCTCGTCCCGGCGTCGAGTCAGTTCGGCCCCGTCGGCGGCCCGGAGGCGATGCAGGACGCGGGCTGGGGCTGCTTCGCCCACTCACCGACCGGAGCGCTGTTCGCATCCGCGAACTTCGTTGACGGCGTGACGAGCACCCGGTTCGCCGAGTTCGTCGAGGTGGCGGCCGTGCAGAACGAGGCCGCCGACGCCTGGGTTGCCGATCACACCGCGGCCGACTTCGGCCGCACGCCCGGCCGGGTCGCGCAGCTGGCCGGCTTCCAGTTCGGCTCGGTTGAGCCGGACCGGGTCACGGTTCGCCTGCTGTTCTCGGACGGCACCAACAACGCCGTGTCGTCCGCGTCGATGGTCTGGGACGCAGACGCCGGGACGTGGCTTGGTGACCTCTCGACGCCGGTGGAGCCGCAGCTTGTCGACGCACCGTCCGGCTTCACGACCTGGGGAGGCGTGTGATGGCTGATTGCGGGACCTGGGACCTCGGGTGCAAGGCGGGAGCGGTCGTCGAAGGAGCCGCTACGTCCGCGGTGAACGCGGTCGTCGAATCCCTCGCCAAGGCGACTTCTGAGCTGCTGAAGTGGCTCAACACATTCTGGATGAACGTGCCGACGCCGGACGTCCAGAGCGGCCCATCTGCCGACATTGAGTCGTACCTGTCGTGGTACACGATCGTTTTCGCGGTCGCGGGCATCCTGGTCGGGCTGGGACGTATGGCAATCAGCCGCGAGTTCCGCGACGGCGTCGGCGGCATCACGATGCTGGCGCGGCTCATCTTCGTCACCGGTGCGCTCGGCACCGGCGTCACGTTCGCCCTGGTAGCGGGCGACGCTTTCGCGGTGTGGATCGTGGAGAAGGCCACCGGCGAGCAGTTCACGATGAACGCGGTCATCACCTCGGGCATCCTCACCGGTGTGGGCCCGGGGCCAGGGCTCGTCCTGGCGCTCTTCGCCTTCCTCGGCGCGTGCGCGAACGTCGGCTTCATGGTGTTGCGCGGCGCGCTGCTCTACCTGCTGTTCTCGTTCATGCCCACCCTCGCCGCCTCCTCGAACACCGAGTCGGGCAAGCAGGCGTGGCGGAAAGCCGTCGCCTGGCTGATTGCGCTGGTGCTGTTCAAGCCGGTTGCAGGCGTCATCTATGCGATCGGCATCCTGGTGGTGAAGAACCCGCCGAAGTCGATCGACGTGAGCGGGCTGGGCGGCGAGCTCTACGGCGCGATCCTCGGCGTCGTCATCCTGATTTGCGCCGCTCTCGCGCTGCCCGCGCTCATCAAGTTCATCGCACCGATCGCCGCCACCGGCACGTCGGGCGTGTTCTCCGGCGCGGGCGCGCTGGCGGCCGTCGTCGCGTCGGGCGCAGCGGTGGTCTCGCTGGGGGGCACGGCGGCGGCCGCCGGCGCCGGCGCGACTGCCGGCGGCATGGGCGGTACGAGCGGAGTCGCGATGAGCGGTGGCGCCGCAGGCGGGGCCGGCGGCAGCGTCGCTGGCGGCGGTTCGCCGGCTGGGGGCGGCGCCGGAGGGTCTGGTGCCGGTTCTGGCGGCTCGGGGAGTGGCGCCGGTACGGCGGGTGGGCACGGCTCCCAAGAGGGCGGCCCCGGCCGCCCGGTCGATGTCCGACGCGGGTCGGGTAGCGGGCCCGCCGGCGGCACTGCCCCCGAGAAGGGTGGGGGCGGCGAAGCGGCGCCCGCCGGGGGAGGCCGGAGCGACGGCACATCCCCCGCGAACGGTGGCGGCTCGGGCCCGGGCAGCACACCCGATTCAGGCGGCGGCGCGTCAGGAGCCCCGGCATCAAGCGGGCCCCAAGGAACCGGGACGACGGCCTCGAGCGGCGCGGGGGCCTCGAACGGTTCGGCACCGGGCATCACTCGGAACGTGGCAGACGTGGCAGGTGGCGCAGCGCGCGGCTTCGCGCAGGCGACTGACGAAGTAGGAGGGCAGGACTGATGGCGAGCGAGAGCGTGGGCATGGTGACCTACGGCAACGCGATGGACACCCGTAGAGGTGGCCTGTGGGGCATCCCCATGGGCGTGACTCTCGCGGGGATCCCCGTCGTGGTCTTGGCCGTTGTGCTGATGGTCGTTCAGCTGTGGTGGTGGGTGCTGGCCGTCATCGGCGTGTCGGTCGTCCTGCTGGCCCTGCTGATGTTCACCCGGCAGGGCAGGACGGTCTACCAGCGCCGGGCCATCCGTTCGGCGCACCGGCGTGCGACCCGCCGCGGTCACACCGTGGCGGTCGGTGGGCCGGCCGGGAAGCAGCCCGGTGGCACCTACCAGCTCCCGGGGCTCATGGCACCGTCGGAGCTGAGCGAACACGTCGACCCCTACGGTCGTCCGTTCGCGCTTCTGGCATTGCACTCGGCCCGGCACTACACGGTCGTGATCGACACTCACCCGGACGGCGACGCTCTCGTGGACCAGGCCCGGATCGACTCCCAGGTCGCGCACTGGGGTGCGTGGCTAGCCCAGCTCGGCGTCGAGGACGGCATCGTGGGCGCCTCGGTGACGGTGGAGACGGCGCCGGACTCCGGCGTCCGCTTGCGGAACATGGCGGACGCGAAGCGAGACAAGGAGTCCCCCTCGTTCGCTCGCGAGGTCGCCGCTGCTGTCGTCGACGAACTCGCGACAGGGTCGCCGGTCGTGTCCACGAAGATCGCGGTCACCTTCAACGGGGCCGACGGACGTGGGGGAGATCGCGGCACCGCCGCGATGGCCGAGGAGATCGGCAACCGACTGCCCGAGCTGTTGGCCGGGCTGCGCGACACCGGAGCGTCGACGGCGGTCCGGGCCTGCCGGGCAGCGGACATCGTCGACTCCACGCGCACGGCGTACGACCCCACTGTGGCTGTGCAGATCGAGCGGGCCCGCTCGCAGAACGGCACCGGGCTCACCTGGGCAGAGGCTGGCCCCGCGTTCGCGGAGGACCAGATCGACCAGTACTTCCATGACCGGGCGGTGTCGCGGTCGTGGCAGATGTGGCGGCCGCCGACGGGCGTCTTCTACTCCTCGGTGCTGCGCCGGCTCCAGGCCCCGACCAAGGACGTGCTCCGCAAGCGGGTCACGATGCTCTACCGACCCATCCCGGCGGGTGACGCGGGGGCCGTGATCGAGTCGGAGATCAACAACGCAACCTGGACCGGCTCGCAGAAGCAGCGTCCGTCGGCGCGTGCGAAGGCACGCCTCGCATACGCGCAGAAGGCTGCCCAGGAGGAGGCTCAGGGCGCTGGGCTGCTGCGGTTCGGGATGATCGTCACGGTCACCTGCTCGAGCACTGACATGCTCCCCAAGCTCGACAAGGTCATCCCGTCGCTGGGGAACCAGGCGAAGCTGAAGCTGCGCCCCGCGCTCGGAAACCAGGCGGTCACCTTCCAGGCGGGCCTCCCGCTCGGGGTGGTGCTGCCCGAGCACTCCCTGGTGCCTACGGCGATGCGGGACTACCTGTGATCCGCCAGGGGGCGCCCTACGCTGCCGGACCGGGCGCGGCCGGCGAAGAGCAGGAGTCGATGCGCCTGGCGCTCGGGCTCACGCGCCGCGAGGAGCGTGCGCTGCGCCGCGCGGCCGCGGCCGCTCAGGCACGCACCGTGGCGCCGCAGGAGACGGGGATGCGTGCTTGGTGGAAGCAGAACGCGGAGGCGCGGGCTCGGCGCCGGGAGCGCGCGGGCCGTCGCGGATTCGTGCTGCCCGGCACCGGGCGGGCGACCTACGTAGAGCCTGCCCCGGAGACGCAGTTCACCTCCGTGCAGGTGTGCGGCCTGTGGCCGTTCATCACCGGCGCAGGCACGCCCGTGCAGGGTGTGCCGCTGGGTCCGAGCCTGATCAATGGGGCGACGGTGTGTGCCGACCCGATCAGCTGGTTCCTGGCCCAGCTGGTGCTCAACCCGTCCTGCTTCGTGCTCGGGCGGCCGGGCCTCGGCAAGAGTTCGCTGATCCGCCGCATGGTGATGGTGATGGCGAGCTGGGGCATCATCCCGATGGTGCTGGGCGACCTCAAGCCCGACTACGTCGACGCGATCCGGTCGATCGACGGGCAGGTCATCGAGGTCGGGCCCGGCCACGGCTCGATCAACCCGCTCGACGTCGGCCAGCTCGTCGCGCTGCTCGAGGGCATCGAGGACGAGCGCGCCCGCCGGCGGGCGCTCGAGGAGTTGAGGGCACGCCGGCGGCGGCTGGTGTTGAGCCTGCTCGCTGTGGCGCGCGGAGCCGAGCTCGAAGACTACGAGGAGTCCGTCATCTCCGAGGGGCTGCGGATCCTCGACGACGAGCACGACACCGAGGAGCTGGGGGCGCCTCTCATCGGAGACCTGGCCGAGGTCGTGCGCAGCGCGCACCCGCGGCTGATGCCGATCGCGTCGTACAGCAACGACCGCGGGTTCTACGACCAGCGTGTGCAGCGGCTGCTGGACGCCCTCGGCGCGCTCGACGTCTCGGGCCCGTTCGGGGAGACCTTCGCGACCCCCACGACCGAGCACATCGAGGTCGGCCGGCCGATGGTGTTCGACCTGTCGGGCCTCGACGAGGCGGACACCAAGCTCCAGGCCGCGGTGCAGTCCGCGTGCTGGGCGCTCGGATCGGCAGTCGTGTCCGTGGATAAGCACCTCGCGGAGGCGGGGCTGGCGCCGCGGAGGCACTACTTCCTCGTCATGGACGAGTTGTGGCGGATGCTGCGGGCCTCGGACGCGCTGGTCTACTTCGTCGACGCGCTGACGCGGCTCAACCGGCAGCGAGGCATCGGTCAGGCGCTCATCACGCACACGATGAACGACCTCCGGCTCGCGCAGCAGCACCTCACGGAGATCGCCTGGGGCTTCGTCGAGCGGTCCGCGATGGTGTTCTGCGGGGGCCTCGCGGATGGAGAGATGGGGAACCTGACCGAGGTGTTCGCGATGACGAGCGCGGAGCGCGAGATGATCGCGGACTGGTCGACCGAAGGCTCATTCGACCCGCACACCGGCACCGCGGCCGCCCCGCCCGGGCGCGGACGGTTCCTGATGAAGGTCGGCAAGAAGCCGGGGACGCCGTTCGAGATGCGCCTGACGGCGGTCGAGGCGCAGATCAACGACACCAACAAGGCCTGGGCGCACAACCGCGCCCCGAGGTCGGCCGCGCTGTCGCAGGAGGAGGTGTACGACGATGCCGCGTGAGCGTCACCGCCGCGCGCAGCCCGCGGCCGCCGAGACTGGCTGGCTGCTGCTGGCCGCGCTGCTCATGCTCGCAGTTCTGGTCGTCGGTGCGGTGTGGGGCTGGGGCCAGGTCGGCCCTCTGGGGCGGGCCGGGATCGTAGTCGGGGCCCTGTTGCTGGCCGTGACGGCCGCGGCCGCGACCGTGGCCGTCCTGCGTCGGCGCAAGTCGAGCACGGACATCGACTACAAGGCTCGGTACCTGACCTCCGGCCCGCAGATGAAGTCGCTGATGAGCGACGCCGCCGCGAAGTCGGCCGCGAAACTCCGAGCATCCGCGGCCGGGCCGGGGGTCCCCCTGGGCACGCACCTCCCGAGCAACCGCCGGGTGTACTCCACCTGGGAGTGGGTGCAGGTGTGGCTCATGGGCCCCCGGTCCGGCAAGACCACCTGCGTGTGCGTGCCCCAGCTGCTCGAGACGAGCGGCCCGGCGCTGTTCACGACGAACAAGCTCGACGGGATCCCCGAGACGCGGGGCCCTCGATCGAGGATCGGCCAAGTGTGGGTGCACGACGTGCAGAACGTCGTGGGGGAGGAGCCCAGCTGGTGGTGGAACCCGCTCTCGGGGGTGACGTCGATCTCGACGGCCCGGGCCCTGGCGGACGTGTTCATCACCGCCGAGACCTCGGCAGGGGCGAAGCAGGACGCGTACTTCACCTCCGCAGCGAAGGCGACGCTCGCGCGGCTGCTGCTGGCGGCCGCGGTCGACGGCCGCCCGGTGACCGACGTCTTCGACTGGGCGCAGGACCCGGACGACAAGCAGAACGTCGACGGCTCGGGCAAGAAGCGCGGGCCCGCACGAATCCTGCAGGAGAACGGGTTCCCTGCCGAGGGCCGCGCGCTGGCGGCCACCCAGGCCCTGACGGAGAAGCAGCGTGACGGCGTGTACGGGACGCTCCAAGAGTGGATCGGCATCCTGGGCGATCCCGAGATCCTGCCCTGGATCACCGACCCGACCGGGCGCCGCCCCCACTTCGACCACCACGCGTTCGTCCGGTCGACGGACACGCTGTACCTGGTGTCGAAGGAGGGAGAGGGGTCCGCACGCGCGATCACCGCGGCGCTGACCGCAGCGGTCCTCTCGGCCGCGGAGAAGACCGCCGCCGAGCAGGGAGGACGACTGAGCCCGCCGCTGACCGCCGTGCTCGACGAGGTCGCGAACGTGTGCCGCTGGCGGCAGCTGCCGGACGTGTATTCGCACTATGGGTCGCGCGGCATCGTCCTGTCCTCGTTCTTCCAGTCGTGGGCCCAGGGCGTGGAGGCGTTCGGGGAGCACGCGATGGCGAAGCTGTTCTCGGCCGCGAACGTCTCGGTCGTCGGCGCCGGCCTCAAGGAGGCCGGCTTCCTGCGGCAGGCTTCGGAGCTGATCGACGACGCTGACCAGGTTCGCCGTTCCCGATCGACCGGGTCCAAGGGTGGGCCGTCGACGTCGACGTCGATCTCGCGCGAGCGGCTGTTCAGCGTGGGCGACCTCGCCGCCCTGCCGACCGGGAGAGCCGTCGCGCTGGTCTCGGGCAAGCGCCCGTCGCTGCTGCGCCTGGACCACTACACCGCACGGCCGTACGCCGAAGACGTCCTGGCGTCGAAGACGTACTACGAGAACGAGATCCGCAAGCAGGCCGACACCGCTCACCCGCCCGCCGCGGCCGCGGATCTTGCCGCAACCCCACTGATGGAGGCCTCATGAGCGAGCAGTACGCCACGGACGACTTCATGGCGGACCTGGATCCGGGCGACGGGGAGGCGGTGCAGACGTACTACCCGAACGTCGCGGAATGGGTGGAGAACTGGCTCCTGCCCCACTACAAGCGCGACCTGTCCAAGCGCGCCTGGGACCCCCGGTGGTGGGAGTACACGGAGGCGATCTCCGTGCTCGAGGCGATGTGGCAGGCGTGGGAGTTCCACCGCACCGACTCAGTGACGTCGATGGCGGTCTACTTCCGGGACTTCCACTGGCCGATGATGCGCGAGCTGACGAGCAAGGACGGCCCGTTCTGGCGTCTGGACAACAACCTCGAGGCCCGAAACCTACCCCCGCAGTGGGAGGCGGCTACTCCACCAGTGGGGCTGTTCCGGGACGTCGACCACCCCGCCGAGGCGGGCGTGACTTTCAACCAGCCGGCCGCGCTGACTGTCGTCGCCGGCGACGACAGCGAAGACCAGGATGACGCAGAGGAGGCGGCACGATGAGCGACGAGGAGCAGATCGGCGGCGAGATGGACCGTGCGATCCGTGCGGTCCTCATGGGGATGGGGCAGGTCGGTGAGCAGGTCGCGCGACGACAGGCGCAGCGCGCCGACGCCCAGCGGCTCGAGCTCGAGCGCGACCAGCGGGCGCGCGCCGAGCAGACGCGCGCGGTGGCGGAGCAGGTGCATCGGACGGACTTCTGGCGCCATGCCACACCCGAACAGGTGGGCGACGTCGCCGCGTTCACCGCGGCAGCTGCCCAGGAGAGCGCAGCCGGCGCAACGGCGCACGAGCAGGTCCGGGTGCAGGTCGCGTCCAGGTACGGGCTGCACGCCGACGTGCTCGCCGGCCTCGACCGTGAGGTGCGCGACCAGGCGCTCCGCGAGGCGTTCGCGAACACGGCAGAAGCACGGTTCGCCGTCGACAACCGGGACACCACGAGGGCGGTGTACGACCGTGTGAAGCGCGAAGAGTTCTGGCGGCAGGCAGGCCCGGAGCAGGTCGCTGACACCGTCGAGTACACCCGGCGTCTGCAGGGCCATGACCGGATAGCCGCCGAGGCGCACTCAATCGCCGGCGAGCAGCTGCGTGCCCGGCACGGCATCGACCTTGCAGCGCTCGAGCGGGAACTACCGCCCGGAGAGCGTCAGCGGCACGCACTGATGCACGCGCTCGACGACCAGGCGGCTGCACGTCGTGAGCGCGACGAGGCCGACCAGGACGCCACCGCCGCCGAGAACCTCGAGCGCAAGGCGGACGTCGACGAAGAGCTCGGCCGACCCGTCGGCGAGGTCGAGAGCACGCGCGAGGAGGCCGACGAGCTGCGCGCTGAGTCGCGCGAGCACGATGCGCAAGGGGACGTCTACCAGGCATCGGCTGATCTGGAGCAGGGCGATGAACGATTCGCGCGCGGACACCAGCCGGATAACCTCGCAGCGCCCTACCAGCGCACCACGGACGGTGAGCTGCAGGCCGCGCCGGCGGCCGCGGCTACTGCGCGCAAGCAGGCTGCGACGAACTTCCCGGAGCCGGCCGGTACAGCCCTTGGCCGAGCTCACAGGAAGGGCGCGATGCGTGGCAGGAAGCAGGCCGGGCGAGGGGCCGCCGCAGGGAAGGTTCACGAGCTGAGTCGCTGATCGCACACCATCCACGAGAAGGTCCCACAGGCAGAGCCTGTGGGACCTTCTCGTGCATCCGGCGCGGAGACGCCCCCGCACCAACAGTCAGGGACGCCGGCCGCGTCAGTCTCCGATCCCGTGCCCCTCCGAAGCGTCGCGACCGTGCGCGGCTGCGGCGCCCGCGGCCGTGGCTGAGGTCGGGCGGCGCGCCGAGACGGCGGCGAGAGCCGGTAGCGAGGCTGCGGCTGCTTGCATCGCCGCTGCAGTCGATCTCGCGCCGGCTAGGCGCCCCTGAGCTTGTTGCGCCCGCTGAACGTACGAAGCGGTGCGACCGACCTGCCGAAGAACCGCAGCCCAGCCGATCGACGAGTCACCCGAGACGCCACGAGCGATCAGACGCGCGCGGTACGCCGCGTTGATCCCATGCCTCTCGTCGTGGCTCCTGTGGGGCGAGGCCCTGTCGAACTTCCCCGGCTGAGCGGCGCGCGCGAGCGCGTCAGACGCACGGGCCAGCGGACCATGTTCACCGTGCTCCCGGCTGAGCGACGCCCGTGCGAGCACGCCGGCCGCATCGGCCGCCGCGACCTTGTCGAAGCCTGGCCGTCCGCCGCGTGCAAGGTGCTCGTTGAGAGCCTTGAGGCCGGCTGCCGCCGGCTCCGGGGCGCCCGCCATGGTGACCTTGGCCGCGACGGTTCGGTCGCGGTGCCGGGTGCGCCACACGCCCACGAGGGAGGGGTCACCTGCGCGATCGACACCCCATCGGTCGCGCAGGCGGCCGAGCCCGAGCGTGGCGTCGAGCTTCGACGGAGCGAACCACACGGGGTCGCCGCGTCGCCCGTTCACGGCCTCAGGGACCAGGGCCACGGAGTAGCCGACGACACGGTCACGCGAACCGCGATCAAACCTCGGGCGCACCAGCACGCGGGCGTCCCGCAGTCCGTCGACGAACGTCTTCTCATCGGCCGACGCGGCCGCAACGGCGCGCACTCGGCGCGCGAGCTCGGTGCGCGACACCGCGGGCATCTGACCGCGTGCACGGCGCTCGAGCTCACTGCGGTGAATGCCCGGGGCGGCTCCCTGCTCTCGCCCTTCGACAACGCGCAAGCCGTGCTTGCGCTCGAGGTCCGCGGCGATCTTCGAGGCCCGCTTGAAGTCGTTGTGCACGCTCGCCTTGGTGCCGTCCTCGCGCACCAGGTTGACCACGATGTGCACGTGGTCGTTTCCGTTGGACGACTGCCCGTGGTGCACGGCGACCCAGCGGCACGGGGCCGTCGTGTCGTCGCCCGCGAAGCCCATGCGCGCGACGAACTCCGTCGCGATCTGGTGCCACTTCGCGTCCCCAAGCACACCGTCGTCCGGCCCGAGCGCGAGGGAGGTGTGCCACACGTGGGCAGGCCTCGTCCCCACCTTCACCTGCTGCTGAGCCTGTTCGTCCCAGACCTTGACTGGCGCGGTCACCTCGACGTCGAACGCTCGCATGGGCCGGTCGAGCAGGTTCGCACCGTCGAGCGCCGCATCGGTGTCGAGCGTGCCGTTGCCCAGTTCCGCGGTCACCGCATCGTGGCCGGCGACCACGTGCGGGTTGGTGTGCTCGTTGTGCTTGCCAGGCCCGGCGAGATAGGCCATGAGGCCGGCAGTGCGGCCCCCGCGACTGGTCTTCACGATCATCGCGCGACCGCCAGCTCGTCCACGACTTTCTCCACGCGCGACGCGACCTTCCGCACAGCCGCGAGCGTCGCCGCCGTGTCCTCCTGGAGCTCGCCTGTCGCGTTGGTCGCGCGCGCGATCTGGTTGACGTTGTTCGACACGGCACCGAGCAGGCGTGAGACCTGAAGGAGAGTGGCGACGAGGTCGCGACGGTCTGAGACGGTCTCGCCGTGGTCGGCGAGAGCGGCCTCCACGAGAAGCCTCGGGACCGTGTAGCCCAGCGAGTCCGCCCGAACGCGCAGCTGCAGTTCCTCGGCGGGTGAAACGGTCACCCTGTGCGACGAGCGTCGACCGCCCTCGAAGTTCTCCCGCCGTCGACGTGCGGCATCTCGCGCCCGCGGGCGGCGCGCGGAAGCAGGCGCACCGGCAGCGTCAGCCGCCTGCGCCTCGTCCGCCTCGCCGGTGCCCACCACGGCGCCCTCCTGCCCAGTGCAACGACCCCGCCCAGCGCGGGGACCACACGTCCAGTGTGCCCGCAGACGCGACGCAAGTCGAGCGCTGCGACCACTTACGGCATGTAAGTGTATATCTTGCTCTGCCGAAGGCTGCGTGGTTGATCGTGAAGGCTCGCCTGGGGTCCGGGTCGCGCGCTCCGCGCGCAGCAGGGACGGCGCGGGCGCTGGGCGCCCGCGCTGACAGCCGTCATCGGGGCTCGGTATCGTGGGATCCATCGCGCGCGGTTGGGGAACCTGCTAGCGATTGGAACCGACGATGTCCACTGACCAGTTCGAGGACGAGCACACCCGCCAGCTGCACGACCTGATCGACGGCCGGATGAGCAGCGGGCGCAGCCTGGCGACAGCGGCCGCGCGCGTGCGCGACGCTCGCGAAGCACTTCGCGAGCAGGAGAAGTCGTACGCGGTGGCGTACGACGACGCCCTGCGTGCCGGCTGGACCGACGCCGAACTGAAGCGCGTGTTCAAGGACGTCGGCGTCGAGGCGCCGGCACGTGGTGGGCGCCGGAAGAGCACCCCGCGTCGACGTTCGTCTGCGGCGACGACCGCGGGGCCCGTCGAGCCCGTGGGGGAGCAGCCCGGGCCGGAGATCACGCCGGCCGACACCGCCGCCTAACGAACGGCCGCTCCGGCTCGCACCTGCCGTGCGAGCCGGAGCGGATGCCGAGCACGTTGCTCGGCAACCCGAACCCTGCACCGCGAATGGAGACACCCATGCCCATCAGCGATGAGGAACGCGCGCAGCGCGCCGCCGATGCCGCCCGCGTGCGACACAGCACAGAACTCGAGGGGGGGCGTAGTTCGGACGCCGCACGCGCGATCCAAGAGGCATACGTTCGCGGCGAGATCGACGCCGACGAGCTCGTGCGTCGCACCAAGGCGCTTCACGCAATCACGGACCAATGACGGAGCGCCCATGGGAGGCCGGCGACGAGCATGCACGCTGGAATGGCTACCTGCTACCCGACGGACGCACACTGCGAAACCTCGTCGGAGCACGCTCGCCCAACGAGCTGCGGCAGATTGAAGACGACCTCGTCGAAGCGCGCGCGCTGACGCTGCGACCGTCAGGCCTACCGAGCGGCTACGACCTCGAGGGGCTGCGCTCGGTGCATCGACACCTGTTCCAAGACGTGTACGCGTGGGCCGGCGACGTGAGGACCGTCAGCATCCGCAAAGGGCCAGAGGGTTGGTTCGCACGACGGGACCAGATCCGCCCCGCGATGGAACAGGTGGCCGAGCACCTGCGCCTCACTGACAACCTCCGAGCCGTGGACGCCACGCAAGTTCCGCGGGACCTGGCGCAGGTCTACAACATCGTGAATCAGGTGCACCCGTTCCGAGAGGGGAACGGACGCACGCAGCGAGAGTTCGTTACGACACTCGCACGCGAGTCTGGCCACCACCTGGACTGGACGAGAGTCACGCGTGGTCGCGCCGGATATGAGTCCGAGAACGATCAGGCCTCCCGGCAAGCTCGTACAGGGGACCCGCGCATGCTCTACCGGATGTTTGAGCGCATCACCGTTCGTGCGGCGTCCGACGGCCTGGACGTCGCGGCGTTTGAGGCCGTCCGGATCGCGCAGAGCGGCCACGGCTCCGCGCGGTGGCGCCGCCACCAAGGAGAGGGCGAGAGATCGCGCCGAATGCCTGTCGAGCACCACCGCGATGCGGAGGAAGGAAGGGGCCGATGAACCGGCGAGCTCGGACGTGAGGATCAAGCCACGGCGCGGTCACCGGTGCTGGATGCGAGCGGTTCCGGGCCGAAAGAACGAAGCTCCGTCGCGCGGCGCTTCGCCGACGTGGCGGTAGGCCCATGCACCACCGATCACGTCGTACTCGGGATCCCAGAGGGTCGGCAGTCCTTCCGCGTACGCCGCCGGGACCGGGGTGCTCGGTGGCCCGATCGTGTAGCCGGCGCCGCGGAAGGTCGCGATCGCTGCGTCCGAGCACGCGTGCGCGATGACGTGTCGCGCCTCGCGGGTGGCGTCGGACTCAAGGACGCCGTGAAGGCTCGCGACCAATCGGAAGCCGATGCCCTGTCCCTGGTGCGCCGGGGCGACCGCGACCTCGTCCACAATCACGCAACGGCGGACGTACTGGTCGAGCCAGTCGGGGGAGCCTGAATTCGGGTGCCCACTGGCGATGGCCTGGCCGATGTTCGACGCCTGCCCGACGTGGACGCCGGCATGAAGCGCGCCCACCAGCTCGCCGTCACTCCATGCCCCGAGCCAAACGTCCTTGGGAAGCTCGGTCCCGGTGTAGCGCATGAGCACCAGGCCGGTGTACGCATGCTCGGGGCTGTCATCGTCCGTGAAGACACGCTCCCGCGCGACGTGGGGAATCTGCGCGGTGACAAGGTCGGCCGCCTCGTCACGGGCTCCTCGGTCGCGAAGTGGCGCAATGCGCACGGCCCCGCTCGATGGTGTCTGGCGCGTCATCCAGCCATTCCAGCAGCGGCCGCTGACATCTGCGCAGGGGAGCGCCCTCGGCCGTAGGGCTCGCGACGTCGCCGTCGAAGAACCACTGGGGGTTGCTCAGGGTCGCGTGCCCGCCATCTTTGTCGAGCGGGCCGCCGGCCTTGGAAAACTCACGCACCGTCTCCCGGTGCGCGGCGTGCTGGTCTTCTGGACTCACGGTTGACGGGTCTGGGCGGCCTCTCGCCTAGCGTCCAGGACTGCGGTGTACGTGTCCTCGTCGATCAGGCCCTCGTCGAGCGCTCGACCGACCTCCTCGAAACTGCCGGCGGGCTCATCGGCGAGCCAATCGACGCCGTCGGTGGCCGGGGTCTTCGGGTACTCCCAGCGGCCGAGCTCGTCGACGAGGCGCGCACGGTCGATCATGCCCGCGGCGTACCGCTGCACAATCTCGTACGGGGTCCCCCCGGAGAACCCTTCACGCACTTCTGGGACACGCGCGGCGGCCTTGAGCGCCTTGTTCACCGCGGGCTGGCTGATCGCCAAGACCTTCGCGATCTCGACCTGCGACTTGGTCGCGGACAGCCCGCGCAGGAGACGCAGCTCGTCCAGCCGATCGACTGCCTGGCGGCGGCGCAGCCGGACCACGTCCGACAGCGTCGGATCCTTCGTCATGGCCATACCGACCACCTCCTATAACCAAGGATATAGCGGCTGGGGCCCCGGCTCAACCGAGCCCATCCTGGGAGCCCATCGCCGGGACCGCTCGGGGGCGGCGGGGGAGGGTTCGGTAGACGTCCTCTTGGTGCAGCCAGCACAGCAGCTCGGTGACGTTGCTCGGTGCGTTCGGCGGCTTCACGGTCACCAGGACTCGGCCCTCGGCCCACCGGATAGCGGTGCCCGGGATCATCTCCTCCCACGTCTCCCACAGCAGGCGGACGATCACCGCGTAGGAGCCCTGTGGCCTCACCGGCACAGCCCTCGGCACGGGGGCGGCGTTCAAGGGCCGCTCCGCCGGCCAGTACTTCATGCCGTCGGGTCGCTGCCACACCTGGCGATCGTCTCGCCGCCCTTCGCCTGTCACCCCCTCATGGTAGAGCCGACTCTCGAACGCATGTTCGATACTGGACGGGTGACCATGACCATGCCGGACCGGCTCGACGCCGCGCGGGCTGCCCTCGCGGCGGCCGAGCTGCGTACTGGGGTGCGCGACGGTGACCAGCGCGCCCCGCGCTGGGAGGCATGGGGTGGAACGGGCGGGGGAACGGGGAGCAAAGAGGGACCCCGCGAGGTTCCAGCCGAGCCGTTCACGGCGATCCTCGACGGCGGCCGACTCCCGGTCGGCGCGGCGTCCGTCGTGGCCGGCTCGAAGAGCCTGCTGCTCGCGCTGCTCGCTGCGTCGCAGCACGCGGGGGACTGGCTCGCGGTCGTCGGTATGCCGGATCTGGGGTTGCTCGCCGCGGCCGACGCGGGGATCGCCCTCGACCGCCTGATCGTCGTGCCCGATGTCGCTGGCCGCGGCGCAGAGACGGCCGCCGCGCTGCTGGACGGCATGGCGTATGTCGTGGCCGGCCCGGCCACCGGGCTCACCGCGGCCGACCGGCGCCGCCTGACTGCCCGTGCTCGAGACCGGGGGAGCGGGATCGTGGCCACGGCCGAGTGGGAACACGCCGCGCTACGGCTGCACGCGACCGCCCGATGGTCCGGCGTCGACCTCGGCGCGGGGTACCTCAAGCGCTGCGAGCTCGACGTCGACCGGCAGGCCCGAGGCCGCCCGGAACGCTGGACGCTGACACTGCCCATGCCTGAACTCGACGCCTTCAACCCGGCGCAGCCGGGGACCGCTCGTCGAGCGGTCCCCGGGCGTCGCGGCGCCCCGTTGCAGGCCGTGGGGTGACGGGCTAGCCCCAAACCTGGTTCTCGGAACTCCCGGGTGCGGCCGGCGAGGACGGGGGCCGCTTCCCGGGGTGGATGGCGAAGGCCACGGCGATCCCGAGGTTGACGAGGGTGGTGCCCTCGGGCAGCCAGTGGGACAGGACGGTGAACGTGACGGCGACGATGACGGTCCTGGTCGCGATCTCGCTGGGCTGGATCATGGTGTTTGCTCCTCGTGTCGGTCACGGCCTGCGGTGAGGCCCTGGCCACTGGGGAAGGTGCCGTGGGCACCCCTCCTGTGACTGCCGGGGCCGGAATTGACCTCGGACTCCCCTCATGTGGGGATTGCCGTGAGGCTGCTCCGACAGAGGAAGGTGCCGAGCAAGGTCGCCGGGTGACCGACGCACTGAAAGTGCGAGCGCGCGGTGCGATTCCTACGGTGGCCAGCGACCTCGTCGGCGAAGGGAGACGGGCCAGTGAGCCTGCCGCAGGGGCTGAACCTTCCCGTCGACGTCGCCCTCGCCCGCGCGGTCGAGCAAGTCCCCTCACCGGGGGCGCTGCCCGGTGGGTGCTTGTACGAGCCGAAGTGGGACGGCTTCCGGTGCGTGATCGCGCGCGACGGTGCCCGGGTGAGCCTGTGGTCGCGCCGCGGCACCGACCTCACAGCCACGTTCCCGGAGGTCACCGCGGCGGCCGCCGACCAACTCGCGTCCGGGACGGTGCTCGACGCCGAGCTGGTCGTCTGGACGACGGGCCGGCTCAACTTCGGCGCGCTGCAGGAGCGCATGGGCCGCGGCCCGCGCGCGGCCGCCCAGCACGCGCGCACGCACCCGGCGTCCGCCGCGGTGTTCGACGTGCTGGCGACCGGTAGTGACGACGTACGCGGCATGCCGCTGTCGCTGCGCCGGGCGCTGCTCGAGGACCTGGCCGCCCTGTGGCGGCCGCCGCTGAACCTCTCGCCCGTCACGGCCGACGTCGACGAGGCGCGTGAGTGGTTCGAGACCTACGTCGTGGCCGGCGTCGAGGGTCTGGTCGTCAAGGGCGCCGGGCAGACATACCGTGGCGGGCAGCGCGACTGGCTCAAGGTCAAGTACCGCTCGGCCCTCGACGTCGTCTGCGCTGCGGTGATCGGCCCGCGTAGCGCGCCGCAGCAGGTCGTCGCCGGCCTGCCCATCGACGGCGAGCTGCGCATCGTCGGGCGCTCCACGCCACTGAGCTCGGTCATCCGGCGCGCCCTCGCTGAGCACGTGCGCCCTCCGGCCGGGCCGCACCCGTGGCCCGAGCAGGTCAGCCCCGGAGCGTTCGGGCGCTTCGGGAACGACCGCGGGCCGGTCGACCTGACGCTCGTCGAGCCGCTCGTCGTCGAGGTCAGCGCCGACGCTGCGTGGTCCGGTCGCTCCTTCCGCCACCCGCTGCGGGTGACGAGCGTTCGCCCGGACGCCGAGGTCGCCGGCGTCACAGTGCCTACCGCCCTGGAACGCCCGTAGGCGTCGCCGTCGCGGTCTACGCTCCGGTCGTGATCCTGCGCGCGCACGTCGAGACCATCCCGCCCGACAACTCGGGCACGCACGAGACCCAGGTGCGCGAGGTCGAGGTCGAGGCCGCGACGTACGAGGAGGGTATGGCGGCTCTGCGCGCCCAGCTCGCCGACGGGGAGCGACTCATCACGATCAGGGTCACCGGCGCCTGACGCCTACGCTCGACGCGTGCAGAGGGCTTAGACATCACCGCCGCTGCCGGCTCGACCAGGCCGCGGCCGCGAAGCGCGCCCGCGCAGCGCGCGGCTGACCTACTCCTCGCCGTCCTCGGGCGAGACCTGCCCCTTGGCGATCGCGTCACGCGCGGCCGCGTACTGCCGCTCGATGTACTCCTCGAGCTTCGCCCGCTCGATCCGCCACACTCGCTTCGGCCCGACCTGAATCGCCGGCACCTCGCCCGTCTTGAGCAGCGTGTACACCGCGGTCTCGGTGATCGCGAGCTCGTCGGCAACGTCCTTCACGGAAAGGAAGCGGGGCGAGGTCGTCATGCCGCCATCTTCCCAGCGCCGGAGAGGCGAGCGACCCGCCTGTCCACAGGCCACAATCTGACTTGGGTGCGGTGCCTACCTTGAACATCGAAAAACGGACAAACAGCCTCTATCGGACATAATCAAGGTTATCGGTTGCGAACGCGTGCGAGTTGCATCTGATGCAAGAACTGCTGCGCGCTTGCTTGGGCGAGAGCCCGTCCGCGCGAGACCTTACTCACTGGACTCGGCCACGTCTTTCAACCCGGGCCAAGCGAGGATCCGCGCTGACCCTCCTCGAAACTCCACAGATACGGAACTCTACACGCGGGGAGTAACGTGCTCCCGTGACCAAACAGCGAAACGTTCAGGTGGGCTGGGCCGTGCAGGAGCGCGAGGATCTCGTGAGGACCTTCCGCAGCGCCGACCCTGACGCCCCGACATTGTGTGAGGGGTGGGATACGCGCCGTCTGCTTGCGCACCTCACCCAGCGCGAGCAGATGCCGTGGGGTCGGGTTGCCGATGCGATCTCGCGTAAGCCCGCCGGTCACGAGCCAGGACTCGACAAGCTCACGGCCCAGGCGATGACCGGGCAAGGGTACGCAGCGATGATCGACCGGTTCGCGCACGGGGCCCCGCGGTGGTCGCTGATGAGGTGGGCCGGGGACCAGCTGAACACCTTGGAGTTTCACATCCATCACGAGGACATCCGCCGTGCCGGGGCGACTGTTGAGCCGCGCGTGCTGTCCGACGCGCAACAGGACGCGCTCTGGCATCGCCTAGGCATGTTCGCGAGGCTCGGGCTGCGCCGGTCGCCGGTAGCGGTGCGCCTGGAGACACCTGCCGGCCAGAGCCGGACTGTGAGGGCCGGTGAGGGAGTGACCCTCATCGGTGAGCCGCTCGAGCTTGCCCTGTGGGTCACCGGCCGACGGGGCCCGGCTCGCGTCACGCTCACCGGTGATTCGGAGCCCGTCGGCCGCTTTCGCGCATGGGCGGTCCGATCGTGATGGTCAGGCGACGGTCGCGGCTCGGTCAGCGTCGTGCACGTCGATCGCGGCGACTAGTTCAGCGTGCATCGCATCGAGGGCTTCCAGCACCTCGTCCGGCCCGGCCCGATGGCCGAGATCGGGTGAGTCCAGGTGAACCAGCGCGTGCTCGTTGGCAGAGGCGGCCGCGTGCGACTAGCGTCCACCAATTCCACGACTGGCGATTTCCACGCGTGTGGTATTACGCTGAGACCGTCAACGGACAACCTGGGAGGGAATCCAGATGGGCCTCATCCGACGCCACTGGTACGACTTCGGGCTCGTGATCGCACTCGCGATCCTCGCCGTGCAGGCGATCGCAGCGCCCTTCGAAGGGGTGCAGTTGATCCTGCTGCTCAACCTGGTCGTGCTGCTTCTGCACGAGGTCGAGGAGTATCGGCTGCCGGGAGGCGAGCCCTGGATCCTCAACGAGGTCGTCAACGCCAAGGGCGATCGACCCGAGCGGTACCCGCTGAATCAGAACGGCGCCGCGATCGGCAACATCCTGTTCTGGGTCTTCTTCGCCGTACCGGTGTTCTTCCCGGATCAGATTTGGCTGGCGATCGTCCCGATTCTGATGGGCTGCGTGGGTCAGCTGGTCGTGCACGGCGTCCAGACCAACCTCAAGCTGAAGACCTGGTACAACCCCGGGCTCGCGACGGTGGTCTTCGGGTTCATCCCCGTGGGGATCTGGTACTTCGTGACCGTGTACTCGGCCGGCGGGATCGCCTGGACGCAGTGGCTGCTCGGCCTGGCCTACGGCCTGCCGGTGATGATCTTCCTCTTCGTCGTCCTGGGCTTCGGCATCCTTGCCGACAAGAACTCGCCCTACCCGTTCACGCGCGACGAGATGTCGCGATGGGGCCGCGAGAAGCGGCTACTCCACGCCGGCATCACCCCGCGCCCCCTGCCCGGGGGCGAGCAAGCGCGCGTCTAGGCCGGTGCAGCCTGAACACCCTCAACACCCGAGGCCCGGCATGCACCGCATGCCGGGCCCCACCATGATTTCCGTTTGCAGATATCTTCGAGTGTAGAATTATGGACTATCCTACGGACATGTCGATCGACCGGAAGGGAAAGACGGGTCGCCGTCCCGGGCCGGGAGGATCACGTGAAGTGATCCTCGAGGCCGCGCGGGCGCGGTTCGCCGCGAACGGCTATGACGGTGCGACCCTGCGCGCGATCGCCAAGGACGCCGGCGTCGACCCTGGCCTAATCCGCCACTTCTTCGGAGACAAGGAAGCGCTCTTTGCCGCCACGCTGACCTTGCCTGACGACTTCGCACGCGAGATGGCTGCCCAGTTCGCGGCTGGACGCGACGGGATGGGAGAGCGCATCGCGCGCCACTACCTCGGCGTCTGGGAGGCGGAGCAGACCGGACCCGCCCTCATCGCACTCACCCGCACCGCGTTCGGCCACGACCAGGCGATGGATCGCTTCCGCGACTTCATCGTCTCGGTCGCGACCCGCGACATCGTGCAGTATGTCCGCGACGACCGCCCCTTGCTGCGTCTGAACCTGGCCATGAGCCAGCTCCTGTCGGTCGCCCTGTCGCGGCATGTCGTGCGGACGGCTCCGGCTGTCGAGGCCACATTCGAAGAGCTGGTCGGTGCGACCGCTCCGATCGTCGAGCACCTGCTCTTCGACGAGATCTGACGTCACCTCAGCCGCGCAGCGAGCTGACAGCACGCCCGCGAGCGAAAACCGTCACACCGCGCCCCCTCCCGTGGGCGCCAAGCCAACGTGCTCGAGGTATCCCTGCACGGTCGGAGCGATCTCGCGGACGAGGGTGTCGCGGTCGGCGTCGACCAATGCGGGGAGGCGGACGACATGCCGGGCGAACGCGACGCCGAGCAGGTGTGAGGCGGCCAGGGCGATGCCGCGCGCTCGGGGATCGGCGACGCTCATGCCAATGGTCTCGCCGACGCGGGCGCCGAGGAGGTCGCGCATCATCGCGGCGGCCCGGGGTGAGGTCGCCGCGGACCGGGCGAGCGCGAGCAGGATCGAGCCGGTCTGCGGGTCGTCCCATAGGCGCAGGTAGTTGTCGGTCACGCGGCGACCGATGTCGTGGCTCTCGCCGGGGAATGCTGCGGCGATCCGGCTCGGGATCATGGTGCGATCCGACACGGTCTCGATGAACAAGGAGTCCTTGTCACCGAAGAAGTGGCGGATCAGGCCAGGGTCGACGCCAGCCTCGGCGGCAATTGCGCGCAGGGACGCGCCCTCGAACCCGCGCTCGGAGAACAGCGCCAGCGCGGCATCGAGGATGGCGTCGCGGGTGCCGCTGTCCCCGACTCGTCGGCCGGTCGGCTTCTTGCGGCGCGTCTCCTCGTGGTCGGTCACGCGAAGCACTTTACTCCCCGCTTGCAGAGTTCCGTACTTGTGGAGTTTCCTTGGTGGTGTGTCACGACCGTGGCCGTCCCGAAGCGAGGAGCAGTCAGATGAGTGGGTCCGACGCGGTGATCGAGGTCGAGGGGCTGACGAAGTCCTACGGGAAGTTCCAAGCGCTGAGGGGGCTGGACCTGAGGGTCGAGCGGGGCCAGGTGCAGGGCTTCCTCGGCCCGAACGGCGCGGGGAAGTCCACGACGATCCGGGTGCTGCTCGGGCTGTTGAAGGCCGACGGCGGCACGGTCCGCCTGCTGGGTCAGGACCCGTGGGGCGATGTCGTGGCGTTGCACCGCCGGCTGGCTTATGTGCCGGGGGATGTGTCGTTGTGGCCGGGGATGACTGGTGGGGAGGCGATCGACTTGCTGGGGTCGATGCGCGGCGGGCTGAACGAGAAGCGCCGCGCAGAGCTGATCGAGCGGTTCGAGCTGGACCCGACGAAGCGGGGCCGCCAGTACTCCAAGGGGAACCGGCAGAAGGTCGCGATCGTGGCAGCGCTGGCCTCGGATGCCGAGCTGTTGATCCTCGACGAGCCGACGTCGGGTCTGGACCCGCTGATGGAGAACGTGTTCCAGGAGGTGATCGCCGAGGCGAAGGAGCGCGGTGCGACGGTGCTGCTGTCCAGCCACATCATGGCCGAGGTCGAGACCCTGGCCGACCGCCTGAGCATCATCCGCGACGGGCGGATCGTGCAGACCGGCACCCTGGCCGAGCTGCGCGGCAACACCCGCTCCACGGTGCACGCGACCTTGACCCGGCCGCCGAGCGCAGAAGCCTTCATCACCCTGCACGACGTCCACCTCGACGGCGACCGGCTGACCGCGACCGTCGAGTCCGCCCGGGTGGGCGACGCGATGGAGGAGCTGACGGCCTACGGCATCACCGGGCTCACGGTGGAGCCGCCGTCGCTCGAGAGCCTGTTCCTGCGCCTGTACGAGGACGACGCGACGACCGAGGCATCTCGATGAGCGCCGCGACCGCCGTCCGCGGCGCGCATACCCAGCCCGAACGGGGCGGCAGCCTGACGGGCACGGCGCCGCTGCTGCGCACCACGCTCAAGCACGACGGGCGGCACTTCGCTCCCTGGGTCGCGATCGCCACCCTGCTGTCCGCGTCGTCCGTGCTGGTCTACCCCTGGGTGTTCCCGACCGAGGAGTCCCGTCAAGGACTGTCCGCGGCGGTCGGCGCCAACCCGGCGCTCGGGCTGATCTTCGGGCCCGCCTACGACCTGACGACCGCCGACGGGTTCAACGCCTGGCGTGCCCTCGCGCTTGGCGGGTTCCTCGCCGCGCTCGGGGCGATCTTCGCCGTGACCCGCGCGACCCGCGCGCAGGAGGACTCCGGGCAGGCCGAGCTGCTGGCCTCCGGCGTCCTGGGCCGTGGCAGCCGCCTGCTGACCGGGACCGTGCTGGCTCTCATCGGGTCGGTGGCCCTGGGCGTGGTCTCCGGGCTGATCACGGTGCTGTGCGGCGGCGGCTGGGAAGCCTCGATGCTCCTGGGGGCGACGTTCACAGCCACCGGGTGGATGTTCACCGGTCTGGCCGCGATCACCGCGCAGATCGGTTCCGATGCCCGCACCGCGAACTCGATGGCGGTGGGCGCCCTCGGCGCCCTGTTCATCCTTCGCGGCTTCGCCTACTCCGTCGAGGCGCCCGAGTGGACCTCCTGGGTCAACCCGATGTCCTGGATGATCGAGACCCGGCCCGCCACCGGTGACCACTGGTGGCCGCTGCTGCTTGCCGTGGCCCTGACCGCCGTGCTCCTCGTCGTCGCGTTCGCCCTGCAGGCCGGACGTGATTTCGGGCAGGGCACGATCAAGCCCAGCCCCGGTCCCGCCCGCGGCAAGGACCGCAGCACCTGGCGTCTGGCGGTGCGCCTCAACCGCGGCCAGATCGTCACCTGGATCATCGCGTTCGCGTTGCTTGGCGTGGTTTTCGGGTACTTCACCACCTCGATCACCGACATCCTCGGCTCCGACAGCTCCGTGCAGCAGATGTTCGCCAGCGGAGCTACCAGCCCCGACGAGCTCCTGACGTCGTTCGTCGTGACGATCCTGAGCATGATCGGCATCATCGCCGCGATCCCGGGCGTACAGGTCATGCTCAAGGTCCGCAGCGAGGAGATGGAGGACCGCGTCGAGCCCGTCATGGCCGGCGCCATCGCGCGGCCCCGCTACTACGGCAGCAACGTGCTCCTCGCGCTCGGCACCTCGACCCTCTACGTCCTGGTGGCGGGCCTGCTGGTCGCGTGGCTCGCCTCCAGTGCCGACATCGGGATCGACTTCGGCGACACCCTGCTGCAGGCCGTCGCCACCGTCCCCGCGGTGTGGACCGTCGTGGCCGTGTCCGTCGCTGTCGTCGGGGCCCGCCCCGCCGTCAGCATCGCCGCCTGGATCGGCGTCCTGGCCTCATTCGCCCTCACCCTCCTCGGACCCACCTTCGGGCTCGACGACTGGGTGCTCGGCATCAGCCCGTTCTGGCACGTCCCCAACGTCACCGCCGCCAGCGTCGACCTCACCGGCCTGATGTGGATCTCCCTGTTCACCCTCGGGTTCCTCCTGCTCGGGTTCGCCGGCTTCCGTCGCCGCGACCTGGCCCGATGAGTACACCGGGACGGGACAGCGGCATGAGCAACAGCCCGCCGTCCCGTCCCGGCCGAGCATCATGACCACCGAGTACCTAGGTGCCCTGATCTGGGGCGTCGCCTGGTTCACCACCACGGCCGGGATCACGGTCGCGCTGAGTAGCCGTCGACAGCTACGGAAGAAGCCCAAGCCGCGAGAGGTGCCACGCAGGCGGGACCACGAGCCTGACTCGCTTCCTGGGAGCAGTGCCGATCGCCAACCGCCAGATCAGCCCAGCTGACTGACCTGAGCCCGACCAACACAAGTTCGCGCGGGCCCAGACGCGCTGAAATGGAGACCCCGGGTGACCGACACACCCACCCCGCACGAGAAGATCGCCGCCGACTTCTTTGCCAGCCTCGCCGCGGCCTTCCATGACGCTGACCCAACGGATCGGATAACCAAGCATCTCGACCCCGACGTCACGATCGTCCTCCCGGCGGGCGACGCCCTCTACGGACGCGCTGAGGCCCTAGCCCACGCCCGCGCCCTCATCCCAGGCGACCGTCCGCCACGGATCTGGACGCTACACAGCACCCGCATCACCGCCAACGTCTCGACCGCCCTGGCAGGGATCAGCGCCCCAGCCGAACCAGCCAGGGTCAGGCACCTTGGGCTGTTCACCCTCGTGACCAGCGGCACCACGACCACATGCGCGGCCCTAGCACTGCGGCCCATCAGCCAACGATGGGCCTCCACTTTCGGACCGCATCAGAAATGACCGTTTTTGACCCGACCGGACCGTGCGCTCGACGCGCCGTCGACACGCCGCTCAAAAACCCCCTTCAAAACCCCTGCCGGTTCAGAACCTCCGGTGGGGGTTTTCGCTACGGTCGCGGCATGGCGATCACCTTCGGCTACGCGCGGGTCTCGACGTCGACGCAGAACCTCGATGCACAGCGTGACGCGCTCCTCGCCGCCGGCGTCGACGCGCGCCACCTGCGGGTCGAGACCGCGTCTGGGCGGCGCGACGACCGGCCGGTCCTTGCCGCACTGCTGGCCGAGGTCGACGCCGGCGACTCCGTCGTCGTGATGAAGCTCGACCGCCTTGGGCGAAGCGTGTCCCACCTGGTGCGCGTGGTCGACGAGCTGGAGCGCCGCGACGTCGCCCTCCGGTCCCTGTCCGAGCAGATCGACACCAGCACGTCGGCAGGCCGGTTCATGGTGCACATGCTGGCCGCCCTCGCCCAGATGGAGGCCGACCTGATCCGCGAACGCACTCTTGACGGCCTGGCTGCCGCGCGCTCGCGCGGACGGGTCGGAGGGCGCCCGACCGTGATGTCGCCGGAACGACTCGCCACGGCGAGAGCATCCGTCGCCGGCGGCCAGTCTGTTGCCGCCGTCGCGCGAGCGCTCGGAGTATCGGTATCCACGGTCCGCCGGCACCTCGCCGGTCACGTGTGAACCTTGAGCGCCCGCCGCTGAGCTGCTGCGCGTCTTCTACGGGCTGACGCCCCGGTCGGAGTTTTCGCTACGGTCGCGGCATGGCGATCACCTTCGGCTACGTGCGGGTCTCGACGTCGGTGCCGAACCTCCTATGACCGGCGCCGAACCAATCGACCGCGCATGTCCCTACTGCGAAGCACGCGTGGGCCAGCTGTGCGTCACCCACTCCGGTCGGGTCATAAGGAACCACTACCACGCCGCCCGGAGTCCGAGCCTCCAAGACGCAGGACAGGCCGACGAGCCTCCTGTCGGCCGGGGTAGTCGGCCAACCCTCCCGGACTTCGACACGGCGGTCCTCGCCCGCCAGGCCTTTGCGAACCTCGACACCGCGACCAACGTTCAGCGCGCGATCGCGAAGCTCGGCACGGCGCCCTTCGCGAACCTCGACACCGCGACCAACGTTCAGCGCGCGATCGCGAAGCTCGGCACGGCGCCCTTCGCGAACCTCGACACCGCGACCAACGTTCAGCGG
>NZ_JBSHCR010000029.1:0-11546 GCF_053615895.1 Isoptericola sp. NPDC055881 | reverse complement strand
CGCGATCGCGAAGCTCGGCACGGCGCCCTTCGCCAGCCAGGCCTTCGCGAACCTCGACGCGTTCGCGAGCCTGGGCACGGAGGCCGCGGCTCGGGCGGCCCGACTCTATGGACTCCCTCCGAACCTGCGTCTACTTGGTGAGGACCTCGACATTGATCGAGTCGACGCCGTCGGCCGCACTTTCGGAGTTGCCCTCTACCTCGTACCACGAGCCTCGGTTTGCCGGCTCATCCTCTCGGCGCCGGACGGCTCCGTCCTCGACGTGCTCATCGACCACGAGCCCGAGATCCTGGCCGACTGCGATGCGCTGCTCGATCGTTGCACCCGCTCACCGGAACTCGGGGCCTTTGTGGGCCTCGTGCGCGAGGCTATCCATGCCCATCGCGACGGCCACGTTCGGGCAGCTCAGAGTTTGGCGGCGACGACACTCGATAGCCTGTTGTCGACCGTCTACGGCGCCCACTTTGTCCGAAAGCAACTAGGGCACGGACGAGGCGACGAACCAGGCGCGGAACTTGCCGCCAGCCCTCTCGCCTACCGACTCGTGCACCTCCCCTTGTGGTGCGCCCACGAAAGGTTCTTCCCCGCGAAGGGTGACGAACCTCGAACGGAGTTCTTCTCCCGGCACGCGACAGTTCACGCGACCGAGAGTGGCCAACTCACCCGCGAGAACTCGTTGCTAGCGCTCATGATGCTTGCCAGCCTGCTGGGGTGGCAGAACCGTCTCTAGAACATGCCCCGGTGGAGCTGCCCTCAAGGGCGTATGTCTGGCCGACGCCTCCCCTGGCCCGAGCTAGCGAGGGGTCCAGGAGTAGTCAGCGGAAGCGCTGATGGTCTCGCTCAGCGCGACGTCGTGATCGGTGCTGTTGGCAAGTCGCTTGGCGAGGTGACCGGCGGCCTGGGCGAGGACGGCCGGCGAGCTGCCCTTGTTCGCTTGAGCGATTCGTCGCCCGATCGACTTACCGGCGCGAGCGTCCATCGCCACCGCGCCTGTGGCCTGACCTGCTCTGTGCAAACCTGACTCGAACGCAGTGATGGCCTGGTGCGGCGCCGCACCAGGCCATCTGCGTCCTGTCACACAGGGAGCGACTCCGAGACGCACGGGCTGCCTTGCCAGAAGGCCTCCGCTCACCCGTCCGCACCTCGGGGGCCCGACCGTAAGAGGGTCGGTGCCCAGCCAGCCTGGTGAGGGCCCCCGCTCGATCCCCCGAAAGCCCCTCAGGATGTGCCCATCGTATCGCCCCTGAGCGCATCGCGCGCGGAACATCCGGGCTAGCGCACCCGGCTACCCTGCGCTAGCGTAACCTTCGTATGTACTCCATGTATCTCCAACCTTACTCGACCCCTTAAAAATTGAGCAACTGGAGGGAGCGCGGATGTCGAAGAGGAACGTCGCGGTACGACAGCGAGAAGTTTTTGCTTCGGTCGCGGTCGGGATGGGGCCCCGTCGGCACTTGGGGGCGCCGGTGCGTGACGCGTTCTTCCGCCATGAGGTCGACGGAGAGGTCGAGCATCCCCTCGCTCGGCTGATGAGCTCTCGTGGTGGCAAAGCGGGTGGTGGCCGCGGTGGCAAGACACGGGTTCTGCTCTACCTGAGTCTGTTGTGGGTAGCCGCTGGTGGGGATCACTCCAGCGACCGGCCGGCGCGGTTCTGGGCTGAGCTTCTGGGGCTCCCTGACCCTGTTGGGGCTGGCAGTCGAGTGATCCGGAGCTCCTGGCACGAGCTCGCCGAGCGCAACTTCGTCAAGATGACCAAGGAGGGTCATGAGGGCGCCGTCCCTCGGGTGCAGCTGCTCCGCGAAGATGGTTCCGGGGAGCCCTACACGATCCCGAACGGGCAGGGCGGGGACACCTACCGCCGGATCCCCGAGCAGGCCTGGCGCACCCTGTTCCCCGACGAATCGCTCTCCGGTCCCGGACTGGTCATGTACCTGATCGCGCTCCGCACCGCCCAACGAGCCCAGACGATCCAAGGGCTGACCTTTCCGGGCGCCTACATCACCACCGAGTACGGCATCGGTGAGTCCACTCGCAAAGGCGGGCTGCGGGACCTCCACAACGCCGCAGTCCTGGACCGCGACAGGCGACCCGTCGATGATGGCGGCGGGACATCGCACCGCGTGCGCTGGCGCTACACCTACGATCTCAACGATCTCTACGCGCCTGTCCTCAAGCCCGTCGGAGGGCAGCCTGCGCCACGCGGGAGGGAGACACGATGACGCGGTCGCGGCTTGAAGTGCCATGGACCGGCGGAGACCGCAACCGAGCCAGCGTCATCGCCGACCTCCTCTTCGCGCCCCAGGAATGGAAGCACCGTCGGGTCGACAGCCTGCGCCTCAACACAGGCGACCGCGGACGTCGGAGAACGTCGATCGACTGCACCCTGCCAGCCGACGGTCGCCTCACGTGGCCTACCTCAGGTACTGGCGACCAGATCGTCGTCCCGCTCGGCGTGCTCACCAAAGGCCCGCTGCGTGACTTCGACATCGTCGACAGCGATGGGAGGCCGTTGAGTGTCCTTGGACTCGCCGACAGTGCAACCCTCTCCGTCCAGGTTCTCTACTACCTCCTCGAAGAGATCGATGGCATCGCGCTGAGCGAGGGGCTCAAGAAGGCGTTGAACGAGGTCGTCCTCCACGACCCACAGTCGAGCACTGTCCCCAACTTGGATGAGTTGCTCTACGACGGCCGCCACCACGGTGCACAGGTCATTCCGCCTCAGCAGGAGGTCAGCACCAGCACGGCATCGTTGATCAGGGACCTTCTCCATGGATACGTGCTGTTCGCCATCACCCCGCGTCCGACCGCGGATCGCCGGACGGTCGTCAAGTTCAGTTCGTACTGGACGACGACCTTGCGGCCGGACGACCCCACAGTCCCCGGGCTCGGCGGCGAGGCCTTGTGGCGTGTCGTCATCAGGCTGGATGACTCCCTAGCACGCATCGGCATCCGCCCCGCGCAACGCCCTGGCGATGAGTTCCCCACCGGGCCGGTCGGCCGGATGCTTGAGTACGCGTCTTGGCGGGTCAACATCATCTTGGCCAGCCTCGGCATCCGACCCGCGCCGCTCGAGCTCCCCGTGCTCGGCGCCGGCGACGCTCGTTCCTTCCACCTCGAGCTCCATGTGCCGGCTGAGATTGAGTGCGACGCTCTCGTGCTGCCGTTCCCGCGGCCGCCACGGCTGATCACCGGCGTGCTAGACGAGTCACTGGAGCCCGTAGCGCACGTCCACGGGTCCTACGACTTCCCCTGGGACGACGAGGAAGCCGAGCAAGCGGGGTTTGCCTACCTGACCACGACGCCCCGTGGAACGACCGGTGTCGCCACCCTCACCTCCGTCGCAACCTTCCTCTTCTTCCTGCTCGCGGCGACGCTGCCAGGCGCCATGAAGACCCTCGAACATGCGAGTGACCCCAGCGCCGTCCTCCTCACCCTCCCCGCAGTAGCGTTGACGGTCTTCCTCGGCGTCCGGGAACACGAACTCGCATCCGTCCTGCTTGGCCCCGTTCGATTCATCATCGGCATGTGCGCGGCCCTGTTGGCCCTCGCGGCGACCTCATTGGCGTGGGACCTGCGAGAGCCCTGGCTTCATCTCTTCTGGTGGGCGGCGCTCGTCACCTCGGGGGCCTCCGTCCTGGGCCTGCTCGTAGGAGCCGTACAGCGCCGTCGGCGCGCCCGGGACGTAGTCAGACGACAGGTCTAGACTCACAACACCGACCCAGATGGAGGCCGACATGGCAAGCACACCGACCCCGCGAAAGATCGCGGTCTACGGTCGCGCCACCACGATCGACTCCCGCCGCACGACGATCAAGGCGAGCGACCGGGCTGCGTACACCAGCAACGTCGCCCGCATCCGCAAGGCGGCCAGCAAGGGACGCTGAGCCGATCGCCAGGCCACTGCGCGTAACAACAGCCCTCGCCGACGTCGGCGAGGGCTGTAGTTGTCCAAGCGGTCGGCGGCAGCGTTCACCGCGATGATGCGCTCTGCGGTGGGTCGCTCCCCGTCCTGGAACCGGCTCAGCCTTCAGTGATCGCGTCGACGACCTCGGTGACGATTTCAGCGTGCGGGATCTCGGGCAACCGCTGTGCGAGATGGGTGGTGGCCTGGGCGAGGGCAGCTGGCCCGGTGGTCTTGACCCCCGCGGCGACGTGTCGCATCCCCTGCACCCGCCCTTCGACGGTCGTCAGTTCGTAGTGCTTGAGCGTGAGGTCGATTGCGACGTGCACGATCGGGCGCGAGTCGTCGACGAGCGCAGAGCGCAACGCGCCACGGTGGCCCGCTTCGACGAGGTCGGCGGGGTCGGTTCCGGGCTCGAGGACGGCAGCCCGCACGGTCGCGTTGATGAGCCGGCCAACGGCGCCGGCGTCGATGTCGCGCAGCTGCTGCAGGTGGCCGGCAGTGATCGCAGTTCCGCACAGGGCGAGCGAGACCAGGTCGTTGCCGGCGCGGCGCACGGCTTCGGCGTCGAGGGCACCCTCGACGAGCACGGGGATGCCGCCCCGGGCGATCCGGGCCGCGGCGTCTACGTCGAGCCCGTACAGGGCGCGGGACTTGTCGTAGGCCGGGGTGCTGGTGGTGTTGAGGTACTTCGGCGGTGCCTCGGGGTCGTCGTCGGTGGCGGGGTTCCGCCGGGCGGAGAACCCGATGATGCGGTCGCTGGTGTCGCGGATGGGAAGGACCAGGCGGTCGCGGAAGGCGTCACCCACTCCCCCGTTCTTGGCCTCGAGCGCGAGGCCGGCGTCCAGGAGCTCGGTGTCGGTGAAGCCGCGGCGGCGCAGCGTGGGCACGAGCCGTGCCCAGCCGGCGGGCGCCTGGCCGGCGACCGTGCCACGCAGGCCGCGGGAGGCGAGGTATCCGGTGACCCACTCCCCCGGCTGGGTGGCGTGCCAGCGCCAGTAGTCCCAGGCGGCAGCGTTCACGGCGATGATGCGCTCTGCGGTGGTCATGGTCTCCTCCTCCCCTGCCAGTCGGTCACGCGGCCGCGGCCGCGACGCGGTTGATCTGGTCGGGTCGGAAGCCGCTCCAGTGATCCTGCCCGGTGCCGTCCTCGACGACGACCACGGGGGCCTCGGAGTACCCGAGCTCCTCGGTGACGTACTCGCGTGCGGCGGGGTTCTCGGCCAGCTCGACGACGTCGACGTGCACGCCCTTGGCCTCGAGCTTGTCCTTGGTCATCTTGCAGCGCATGCACGCCGGCCCGGTGCTGTAGACGGTGACGCTGAGCATGACGCCCTCCTCGCTCACTCGGTGGGATCGTTCCTGATAGCGGAGCCAGGGCCGCCGTGAGCGGCCGGCGTGTCAACCCGCAGGGCGGCGGGGGAAGAAGTTCTCGGTCGAGGTAAGGAGCGCAGCGACGCGGCCGCGGAAGTTCTGGCGGAGCCGGTGGGCCACGCGGTGTTCGTGGCCCGCTTGCACGCCGGGCGCGGCGGCCATGATGGAGCGGCAGGAACGAGCCCCACTGCGGGCGCAGCCCGCGCGATCCATGCCACCCCGCAGGGGTGCCCGCCCGGGGTTCATGCCTGTACGGCCTCGAGCAAGCTCGGCGACTGCGCGTCGGACCGGGCACCGTGCTTCTTCAGCACGCGGTTGACGGTCGATCGCGACCACGGGACACGATCGGCGATGGCCCGCTCGGACAGCCCCTCACGGTGCAACTCGAGGATGACAGTTGCCTGCTCGTCGCGGGCGATCTGCTGGGCGGCGACGTCGGGAGCCGGAACGACACTCTGGACGGCTGCGACCGGCGGCGGGGCCGGCGACGCGGCCGCGGCTTGCAGCTCTTCCTCGGCCGCCCGCGCCAGGGTCGACGTCGGCGCGGCGTCGACGTCATGGCCGCCGCGGCGCATGCCGCGGCGCGCGGCCGCCGATGCGCCGAGAGCGTCGAGCCGTTCTCCGTGCCGGGCGGCCGCCTCGAACCGGTCGACCCAAGCGCGCGTGCGGGCGTCGAACTCCTCGACGGCGAGCAGCTTCAGCGCACGATCGCGTGCGGCCTGCTGGCGGCGGTGCGCGGCGCGCACGCGCCGGGCGTCCGCGCGGCCGCCGGCGTCGTCGCGGCGGGCGTCGCGCCACCGTTCGGCGCTGACGATGAAGCGGTGCACGCGGTGCTCTCGACGTCGCTCGTCGAGGGTGTTCCCGGTGACCAGGTGCCGCTCCCCCACCAGCGCGAGGTGCCACATGAGCGCGGCGACCAAGGGCGGCACGAACCGGAACACCACCATGTAGGGCGTGGAGCCGTTCATGACGGCGACCTCGTGCAGCGCTGCGAACACTCCGGATGTGCCCGACAGGATCCATGTGAGCGTCAGCAGGACACCGTAGGGGCGGCCGTCGAGGGCCGCACTGCGCGCCATGAGCGCGACCGCGATCAGGGCGACCTCAAGGAACCCGGCGAGCATGTACGCCTCGGCGGGCACCATGCCGGCGACCTCGAGACCGAACAGGACCATGCCGCGGTAGGCCAGCGCGGTCGCGATGGCGGCGGCCGCGACGACGGCGACGAGCGGGAGTCGACGGTGACCCGCCGGGGAGTCCGTCTGGTTCACAGGGAAGACCTCCAAAATTAGGGCGGCTGCGCCTAGTTTAACAGAACTAGGGCGCATGCGCACTGTTATTGTGGGTGGATGACCAGGTCAGATGGCGTCGCGTCGCCGGCTGTTGCGGGCGTCGACCCAGGCCCGGGCCCGGGCGACCTCTACGACGTGGCCCGCCTGGCTCAGCGCCTCGGGCTGGCCCGTACGTCGTTGCGCAACGCGCGCCTTCGCGGTGCGGATTGGCTCCCCGCCCCCGTAGGGGAGCTCAACGGTGGGCCGGTGTGGTCCGCGTCGAGCCTGGAAGGGATCGAGGATCGGCGCCGCGGTCCGGGCCGCCCGCGCGGGGCCCGGTGACCCCGCCGGCGACGTCAGGCCTCGTCGCCCTCCGTCTTGGGATCCGGGACCACTGTTACGTCCCCGCCCAGACGGGCATACAACTCGCGAGCCGACATCCCGGTGGCCCCTTGCCGATCCATGTGCTGAACCGCAAGAGCTCGCCTGCCGGACCAACCTTTGAGCGTCTTGGCGATCTGCTCGAGCTGCTTAGCAGCGTGGTGCACGGTCTTGGTGTCAGTGTGGATGCGCCCCTTCAGGGGGCGCAGGTCTAGCGGCATGACGACCGGTGGCTGTTCACCGTCGACGCCGTCGTAGATCAGCGTCAGCTCGTGGCGATCCTGGTCTCGCAGCGCGGCCGAGTTGTACCGCTGAGGTCCGAAATCCCAGTAGGTACGCCATTCCTGGCCTGGGGCGAGGAACTCGAGGCGGTCGGGCAGCCAGACGTCGTCGACCCCGCCCTTGCCGTCAACACGTTGCAGCGTCGGATCCACAGAGATTCGTACGTTCCGCGCGCCTGTGGCTCCGAGGTTCTTGATGACGATCTCGATGACAACGTCTCGCACCAATTCGATGTAGGCCACCACGTAGGGCTGCGCCTGCTCGATGCGAAGGCGCCGCGCTTCGATCGCCTGCCCGTACGCAATGACCGCAGCAATAACAGCGAGGAGCACTGCGAACCAGGTGCCGGCCGCCGACCATTCCTCCGCGGCACGGGGCAGGACGTGACCAACGGTGTCCGGGTGTGCGGCGTACCCGATGCCGAAGCCCACGACGCCGATGACCGAAGCGCCACCCAGGAGCGCCACTGTCGTTCCGCGCTTCACGCCGCACGCCCCTGGGCGGGAGCCGTCCACGCGTCGAGGGTGCGACGGGTGATGCCGGCGGCCGCGGCGAGGTCGGTCTTGCTCATGATGCGCGCGGCGTGAACGCCGCGGACGGCGGTCCGTAGGACGTCGCGGCGTCGGGCCTCGTCGGCGTCGGCGGCTCCTCGGGTCGGCCCGCCCTGACTTGTGAGCTCGGCGAGCAGCCGGGGGCCGTGGGTGGCGTACCAACTCGCGGCCAGGATCTCCGCGGGCGGGTCCTCGTCGAGGACGAGCGCGGCCAGTCGTGCGGTGGGCGCGATGAGGCCGGCGCCGCCGGCGTGGGTGAGCCATGCGGCGATGGCCCGCACGGGGCGCACGGTGGCGGGCAGCGGCTCGGGCAAGTCCTTGAACGTGCGACGCAGGTCGAGCGCGCCCTGCATGCGCTCGTCCCAGTCCCATGAGTCGATCGGTCCGGCGGCCTGGGCCAGGGCCGCAGTCCACGGCTCGGACGCTCCCTCGCGGTCCGGGCCGGCCTGATCCACCGTGCGGGCCAGGTCGTGGGCCGCGGTGAGCCGCAGCGCGTGTGCGGCGCACTGGCCGGCGGACAGGGTGCGGCGGGCGGCCTTGTGCCCGGTGCGGATGCGGGCCTGGCCGGCCTCCGCGGCGGCCCAGGCGCCTTCGGCCCCTTCGGGCGCGGCAGCGGCCGCGCGTACCTGCTCGAGCAGCTCGAGGATGGGTGCGGCGTGCTCTGCGGGGAGCTCGTCGAGCCGGCGGGTCGTCATGGGCTGGGTACCTCGAGGGTGCAGGCGGCGGCACGCCCCGCCAGAGGCGGGGGGTGTGGGGGGCGGCATGCCCCCCACGGCGTTTCGTGGCCCGAGCCTACGTGTCCGGCTGTGCGTGGCGGCGGTCATGGCTGCTCCTGTCGTGTCGCGGGGTGGGTGTGCCGCGGCCGCCCCCGTGGGCGGCCGCGGCGTCGCTACTGGTGCGGTCAGGCGGCCTTGGCGGGCCGGTGGTCGGCGACCTCCTGCCAGGGCGTGCGGTCGGGGCCGAAGTAGCCCTCGACGGTGACGCTCTTGGGGTTGGCGCGCAGCACGCGGTACCAGGTGCCGCGGACCTGGACGGCGTCGCCCTTGGCGACGTTGTGGGGTCCGTAGTTGGTGGCGGTGCCGTTGGCCTGCTGGTCGGCGCGCACGCCGCGCCAGTAGGTCAGCGCGTCGTCCGTCTCGGCGATCAGTTCCTCGAGCTGCTCGCGACGCGCGCCGGTCGCGGCCGGGTGCTCGGTGGTGTAGACGCCGTGCCCGCTGGTGTATCCGTCGCGGCGGCGCTCGTACTTGCGCCGGTCGGCCTCGAGCTTGTCGATGCGGTTGGCGACGGTGACCGGGTTGTATCGGGCGGCGGTGGTCGCCGCGGCCTCGGTCGCGCGGCGCTCGGCCTCCTCGGCGGCGCGGCCGGCCTCGACGCTGCGGCCCAGGGAGTTCCACGCGCGGGAGATGTCCCGGCGGTGGCGTCCCTCGGAGTGGTGGCCGATCTTGACCGGCTCACCGTCGGGCGGGAGCCGCTCGACGTCGCGCTCGTGGCGCGCCCACGCGGCGGTCTCGTCCTCGCGGCGGCGCTCGGCCTTCGCGGCCAGGGCGCCTGCCCGGTCGGCCTGGCGGGCGATCTTGTCGGCCTCGACGTCGACAGCCGGGCGGGCGGCGTTGTCGATGGTCACCTCGACGTCGTGCCCGGCCGCGCGCAGCGCGGCCGCTGTGGCGTCGATCTGCCAGGTCTTGGCGTGCTGGTCGCGCGAGCGCGGGATGTACCAGGCGCCGAGGTTGCGGCTCCAGCGCCAGCACTGGGCCTTGAGCACGTCCGCGGTGCCGTCGCCGCGGGAGGTGCCGTCGATGAGGGTTCCGGCCTCGTGGGTGTGGGTGATGGTCAGCATGTCGGGTGGTCCTTCCGGTGGTCCGCTGGTGGCTCTTCCTGGTCCAGCCGGTGGGCCGGGGGTCTCCCCTCCGGCCCACCGGGGTACGTCAGGCGGCCAGCGGAGCCGGGCCGGTGGCGGTGTGCACGACGCTGAGCTCGTGCGCCACGGTCCCGGCGGGGACCTCGACCTCGTGGCACAGCACGCCGCGACGGTCGATCACCAGGTGCGAGCGGTTGCGGCCCAGAGACAGGGCCTCGGTCGTGCCGCTCAGGATCGGGTTGGTCGCCGTGAGCGTGTAGGGGTCGGCCGCGTCCATGCGGTCGAGCACCTGGGCCACGGACTCCCCCGTCATGAGCGCGCGAGCCTCGGCGGCCGCGACGTCGAGCGCGAATCCGGCGGCGTCGGGGGTCTGGTGCTGAACGGTCGTGGTGCTGATGGTGCGAGCCATTTGGCCCTCCTTTTGCTGGCGTCGGGTGGCCGGTGGTCTCCGGCCGTTGCTTGCCCTGCCAACATCTTTAATATACATCGTCGAACGTACTTTGTATACTCAAGCCTGAGTTTCGTGCCTTGGATTTCTTCGCGTACTCGGGCCGCTGGCCCGAGGGTGGCCCGACCTTGGGCCACCCGGGCCGGGCTAGTCCTCGTCGGGCATGAGGATGGTCAAGACGGACTCGGCATTGTCGCCGGGGCCGAAGTGGACGCGCAGCGTCGTCAGGCGCGGGCTGTGGGCGCGGGGCGTGTTGGGCACGCGCAGCACGTCGAACAGCGCGCGGTCCTCCCACGGCGGCGTCTTGGCGAGCGTGTGGCGGGCCATCGTGAGCACGTCCCACAGCCGCCCGGTCTCGTCCTGGAGCCCGGCGTTCGCCTCGTTCCAGGCGACGGCGTCGGACCAGGCGGCGGAGGTCAGCGCGACCGGGTAGCGGAAGCCGGCTTCGCGGGAGAGATCGGCGGGGACCTCGCGCAGCGCTCCGTCCTCGATGGCCTGGGCGCGTGTGTAGGTGTGGATCGCGGGACCGAACAGGTCGGTGAGGTCGTGGCTCATGGTGGGTGGCTCCTTCGTAGGTCCGGGTCGGGGTAGTCAGTGGTTGGGGTTGAGGGTTCGGTGCGCGCTCCAGAGCTGGTCCTTGGCCGTGCGGAGGGTGCCGCGGGCCGCCATCACGTCCGCGTCACGCATGCCCGACCGCTGGAGGATGCGCCGCGCCGCGCGCACGTGGGCGAGGGCCTGGATGAGCGCCTTCTGGTGGGCGCTGTCGTCCTCCGGGGCGTCGAGGTCGTCGGGGGTGGTGGTCTGGGGGTTGAAGACCCGGAACTCGCCGGAGTTGACGGCGGCGTCGAGGGCGGCCAGCAGGGCCGCGTCGGCGGGGTTCTGGGTGGGGGCCTGACCGGTCATGGTGGGTTCCTCTCGGACGGGGACCGCTTGGCGCACGGTCGCTGTGGGGCGTCGTTCCTGATAAGCGGAGCAGCACCCGCCCGGCCCGAAGCGGCAACCCCGAAGGGGCGACGGGGGAGGAAGTTCTCGGGCGAAATAAGGAGCGCAGCGACGCGTCCGAGAAGTTCCGGAGGAGACGGCGGCGCAGCCGCTTGTGCGTAGGGCCGGGCGGGGGATGATGGAGCGTCAGGAACGACGCCGCTTGTTGATGCAACTGGGCCGCGCAGCGGCCGCCGTTCGGCGCCGGCCGAAGGTCGGCATCGGTTCGCGCCGCTCCCCCGCCGCCGGCTCACCCGGCCTGGTCCTGTGCGGGCCACCGATCCGACGCACGTCGGACCTCACTGCACAACCGGTGGTTCACGCTGTGGCTCGGTCGCCGGTTCGCTCGAGCTGCAGCGGTGGCGGGGGTCCCGGGGGCGGCATGCCCCCGGCTGGCGGGGGGGGGCCGCCCAGGGGGGGGCCCGGGCCCAACGAGAGCACCAGGGCGGGTGGGGGGGGTGGATTTAAAAAAAAAGGAGCGCCCCCAGCACGGGAGAGA
>NZ_JBSHCR010000028.1:1657-52421 GCF_053615895.1 Isoptericola sp. NPDC055881 | reverse complement strand
CCCGTTCAACCCCCCTATGGCTCTGTCGTCCTACCCCCGTTCGGTGTCTATCCTGGCCGCAACGGCTGCCCCCCCCACCCCGGGGGGGGGCGCCCCTTCTGCGGTTTCGGGGCAACACAGCAGTTCCTCCGTGTGAGGACGGTCATGGAGGTCGAATCGCGCAACGCACGGAGATCGACTCGAGCGCCATCGTCGTCGGCCGCGTTGCTGCCTGGGCGGGCCCTCTAGCGCCGAATCGACCACGGGGCGAGAGTGGCAGCGATCGCGGTGCCAGCGGGCCAAGGATTTCTCCGGGGCGATCCAGGCGCGAAACCCACCCGTCCACCGGGGTCGCCTTGGCGGTCTTCTCGGCGCCGTACCCACCGGGCGATGAGGCTCATTGTGGGGGTGCTCGACGGAACCTCGTGTGGGCCGCCGGACGGCGCTGCTCCGGCCCCCTGGGCGGCTTGGCAAGTGGGTGGCAGGCGGCCGGAGGAGTAGCCCCATGTCTGAGAGGCCCGGCGCTCAGGTGGCCCTCCTCCTGCACTCGATGACCATGCTCCTCGCCCGTGCTGAGGTCGCGGCGGGCCGCGCAGCTTTCACCCGCTCGCCGTCTTCCCCGGGCAACGGTCGTCGCGGTAGTTTCCGGGCGGCTCGCAATCGAGCTCGCGGCATTCACAGTCGAATACCAGGGAAGGTGCGTTCGTGCGATCTGGTCGAGTTGTCACGTCGAGCGGCCTTGTGGCATGAGATGCCACGGTTGGCTGAAGGATGTGGCGGCCGTTCCGTGCTGCATTACATCGCGATACCGATGCTGCCGCCATCGAAGACTCAGGCCAGTCCTTGGGCCGTTGGGCATTCGGCGATGGTGCGTCAAACTGGAAAAGACCTTTCAGGCCAATATCAAAATCGACCCACAACGCGCCAGGTGTACGTTAATCGCACAAGTTGCACCGAGAACCGCTCCGGCATCTAGCTCGTGGCGACGCACGTGACGCGTTCAACGACAAAGCCATTTGATCGGGTACCGCTCGACCAATCCAGTTGTGATGCCGCAGTTCGCGGGCAAGAGAAACGGCTCATTGAGCACTTTTGGGAACAGGATGTGTTGGCTAATGCTATCAACGCGGTAAGTTTGCTGAATCCACAGCTTCAAATGTGCATGGAATCAGCATGGAACGAGGTTGGGGGACCATGAGGAGCCAGGCTCCGGAACCGGGGACGGTTATTCAGATTGCATTGCCTGACGGAAGATATGCCTACGGGAGAGTGTTGAGAGATGCGTCTGTGGCGTTCTATTCGTCAAGGTCTGACCGCCCTGGGTGCCCGCCAATAGGGGCCCGTGAGTACGAGTTTGTCGTTGGTGTCTACGAGGACGTGTTACGCACGGAGGGCGTGCCCGCTGTCGGGATGGACGCCAGTGCGGACCCGGACGACGAGTGGCCGCCGCCATATAGCGTTCGAGACGTGCTTACCGGTAGATCGAGGATCTACCATCGGGGCAAGATGGAGCCGGCAACCGAAGAGCAGGTCCGTGATTTGGAGCCTGCTGCAGTTTGGGACTGGCATCATCTCGTCGAGCGTCTCATGGCATCCGGGAAGTGAAACTGACCGCTCAACGCAGATGAGGGTTCAGCAGTCCGTGCTCGGTGAGGGGGCGAGTAGGTGAACTACGCGTGAGCGGCCGCGCGGTGGCTGGCAGGCCGGCGCAGACACTGGCGTGGGATGCGGAGGGTGAGCTGTCGAAGGTCTCGGAGGGGGCGGCCACGACGGGTCAGTTCGTGGCTTGGAGGGGGCGCGAGTAATTCACTCTGAAGGTTGCGCGGATTACTCACTCTTAGAGGAAGCGCTGGATTGATGGAGCGAAGAACGGGGAGCGCCGAAGTCGTAGAGCGAAACCAGCAATTCTATGGCGTTGTCAAAGATGTGCGAACCCCGAGAACGAATAGTCGCATTTCGAATATCCGTGCGAAGGTCGGTGCTGAACTCTGTGGGTTGACGGAGGTGGGCGCAGTAGTCCTCGGCGACGTGCACGACGACACCGTCCACCAGCGTGCTGGGCGGGGCGGCGAAGTATTGGACGAACCTCGAGCAAAACTACGGGAAATGATGCGACAGGAAGGCTGGTTCTAGTGGATAGATTTGCTGAGGTCGCGGCCACAATCCCGTTCCGGCTACCATTTGTGTTTGCAGGGCTTGCCGGACTCTTTGCGGCTGGCTGGGGGGCATTGTCAATCATTGGGCGCATGTACGGCAAGGGTCGACCAGCCCGCGTTGAGGTCGTGGCGGGGGCCATGCATAACGGTGACCTCACGGCGGCCGCTGCCCATCTGCGCTCACGGATGCCGTACCTGATGATTATGGCCGTCTGGTCGATCGTTCTTGTTCTCATCGGTGTGCTCGGCGCGAAGTTCTTGGAGTTTCAGCTAGTCATTTGCGGAAGTGCACTCTTCGCGACCTTGGTGCTTTGGGTTTGGGCTTGGTTCGAGCGAGAGTTTGCGCGCCCGGGCTGGTTCGTGCCGGTCGAGCTTCGCGGAACACCGGGGCTTCGGGTGGCGCGCAAGGGCAAGGGGCAAGCATGATGCCGACATCACGGGAACAAGGAATGACTGAGCGCGTCTTTGGGGGCAAGGTGGAGACCGCGAAGGGCCCAGCCGCGGTAACTCTTGGGCGGTGGACAATCGCTTCGGGACTAGTGGGCGGGCTTTGTGTCATCAGCATGTTTGTGGGTGGGGTTGTGACTAATTCGGCAGGTTACATGGCTTCTCCGTGGTTGATGGCGCTCATGGCGGCGGCGATTTTCTGTGTGTTCATTTTGGTAATTGTTTACCCCTGGACTTACGTGAAAGAGCAGAAGGAAATCCGAATGGGCTACACGACATATCCGCGCCACCGCAAGGATCTAGTTCAGGTCGACCCTAGGACGGGACGGATTGTCCGTTCAGCAAATGAGCCGTACCTGGACCGCGCTACGAGACGTGCGCGGTTGTCTGGGCTCCGCTCATCGGGAACTATTGACGGCTGAACTCGAAGTGCTTGCGCATACTGGTGCTGTGGGAGCGGTGTGCATACGGAGCCGGATAGACCTTTACTGGAAGTAGGGCTGTGAACGATGGTTGCGCTTTTGATCGCGGCGTTGTCCCTTATTCTTTCGCTCGGAGTTGTCGGGCTTGTGCTTAATGCGCGAATCGCGGCCTGGCTTGACGCCTTGGTGGATCGTTTGGTCGCGCCAAACGTTCGTTACAGATTGGAGTCTGCTACGGGTGGGCTCAGGCCGCGACTTACAGTTGTGATCTGTTCGACCATTTGTGTCATGTTGGGAGCGACGGGCCTGAGCGCTGCGCTGGGATCTCGATGATCCGCGTCTTCGATCCTGGACTTGGGCTGGGGACCCGCGGTGTTGACCTGTGGGCAGCGGGAGCGGTTCACGCCGTTCACATCGGGTGGCCAACCCGACGGGTGTGGCGCATGCTGCTCACCGCACGGTGATGGAGGAGATCGTCTGTGGGTACCGCACTGGGACTTCATGGAGGGGCGTAGATCGCTGAAGTCTTCGCCTGCGCTGTATCGAATAGCACTTGTGCTGGCAGCGCCTGCCAGCGTCGTGGTGGGAGGTGGATGGTTGGCAGGCGGTCGGAAACCGCACCGCCGGTTCATCGTCGGCGGCTTGTGGGACCTGATCTGGTCGGCGCTGCTGGCGAGGCGGATGTGGTCGGCGTGCGATCAGCGGCGTGACAGGTATGCGCCGACAGGAAGTTCCCCAGGAGAAGGTCGCGCCGAGCCGAGGTTGCTGCAGACGTGATGCGTGTGCCAGTTGAGACGGTATCGACGGCATGTGGTTCGCGAGGTTTGCCGTGAACAACTTGAAGCCTGGAAAGAATGAATCGGCTGGGGATACCTGCAGCCACGATGCGTGTGATGCGGCCGGGCCTGCGTGGCGACACTGCGCCCGCGAGCTTCCCTGCGCGTCGTGGAGCGCCTCACGGCGGGAGGTGTGGAGGCGCCTGAGCAGTCGGGGGCAACGCGCGGGCCCGGGCCGGGTAGGATCGGGGAAGACTTCCGGCGCGTGAGCGTCGGCGGGATCCGAATGAGACAGCGGATCGAGACGCCCCCGCGAATCCACATCGCGGGGGCGTCTCGCTGTTCGGGCGGCTGGCCGCTGTCGCGTGCGGCTCGTCCGACGGGGCACGGGCCGGTGGGCCGAGGCTCACCCCAGGCTCAGAAGCGCGATCCGCAGCCAGGAGGACCCTTCACCCCTGGCCCTCATGCCCGGCGACGAGCGCGGCGAGGGCCGCCCGCGTCTTCGTCTCCTGCGGGGCGCCGAGGTCCACCCCGTGCCGCGCGAGGAACACCTTCGTCTCCGCCGCCGCCTGGAACGCGGTGGCGGGGGAGGTCTTGCTCGAGAGCTCCAGCACGCGCTCGCCGTCGGGCAGGAACCACAGCTCGGCGACCATGCGGCGGGGGAGCTCAGGCGGTGCGAACCTCACCTTGAGCAGCGAGAGCGGGCCGAGGACGCGCAGGTCGGCCGGTGACAGGCCCGCCGGGAGCCGCTCGTCGAACACCGCGCGCTGGACCGGATCGAGCAGGTCCCGCAGACGACGGGCGTCCGCCACGAGCGCCCGGACCTCGCGGTCGGGCACCCTCCGGGTGAGCGAGCACGAGCAGGCGAAGCCCGCGGGCGAGGCGTCCACCTCGACCTTGAAGCCGTCGGCGTCCCGCGCCTGGGGCGGGGCGTCCGCGGGCAGCATCGGCCGCAGCTTGACGGTGACGTCGCCGTCCTTGCGCTGCGTGCGCCGCGCCCGCACGACCAGGCCCGCGGCAGACAGGTCCAGGCCGGGGGTGTCGACGAAGGCCACCTGCCGGATCGTCGCGTCCAGCGCGTCGATGCCGAGCCGGTCGAGCACGCGGCGGTGGTCGACGGCCGGCACGGTGAGCTTGAGCTCCACGGAGTCGACGTCGGGGAGCAGGGCGAGCAGCGCGCCGAGCTCCTCGGCGTCGTACGAGGGCACGCCGGTCCTGCTGGCTCCCCTGGGCTCCGACGGTGCGACCGCCATCGCGGGCTCCTCTCGCCGACGCCTCCGGGACTCGGGCGTGAGCCCATCGTCGTCCCGTCCACGCAGGAGCGCAGCGCGCCCGGGTCGCCAGCGACGCAATTCACCCTCCGGCACCCAGCGAGACCCTGCGGCGCCCGCGACGGCGACGCCCCGGGCGCGACCTCCCTCGTCCTGCGGCGCGGTGCGGCAGACTGGACGGACGACCGCGAGAGAGGTGCAGGGTGGCGAAGCGTTCGAACGAGAACGTCCCGGCGTGGCTGCGGACGTCGGCGGGGTGGTCCTGGCGCCTGATCGCCCTGACAGCAGCGGTCGCGCTCGTGTTCTGGGCGACCGTGCAGGTCCAGCTCGTCTTCGTCGCCGTGTTCCTCGGCCTCGTCTTCGCCTCGGTGCTCAACCCCGTCGCAGACCTCTACGCGAAGGTGATGCCCCGCGCGTTGGCGACCGCGCTCGCGATCCTCAGCGCGTTCCTCGTGCTCGGTGGCCTGATCACGTACGTCGTCGCGTCGGTGGCCGGGCAGTGGGAGAAGCTGGCGGGGCAGTTCGACACCGGTGTGCAGCAGATCCTCCAGTACCTCGAGAGCGGTCCGTTCGGCCTGTCCGTCACCCTCGACCAGATCAACGAGTGGATCGACCAGGGCCGGCAGTGGCTGACGGACAACGCCGACTCGCTCGTCAGCCAGGCGGCGCAGAGCGCCGGGTCCGTGTTCGAGGGCTTCGCCGTCTTCGCCCTGTCCATCTTCTGCACGGTCTTCTTCGTCGCGTCGGGCGGCAAGATGTGGCGCTGGTTCCTGGGCCAGCTCCCGGAGCAGCACCGCTCCCGCTGGCAGGCCGCCGCGGGCGCCGGGTGGTACAGCTTCTCGGGCTACGCCCGCGGCACCGTGATCATCGCGTTCACCGACGGCGTCCTGGCGTTCATCCTCCTGACGATCCTCGGCGTCCCGCTCGCCGCGCCCCTGGCCGTCCTTGTGTTCATCGGCGCCTTCATCCCCCTGATCGGCGCGCCGCTGGCCATGATCATCGCCGCCGTCGTGGCGCTCGCGGCGAACGGCATCGTCACCGCCCTCATCGTCACCATCGGGATCGCGCTCATCGGGCAGCTCGAGGGGCACGTGCTGCAGCCGCTCATCATGGGCAAGCAGGTCGCGCTGCACCCGCTGGTCATCGGCATCGGCGTCACGGCAGGCACCGTGCTGGCCGGGATCCTGGGCGCGATCATCGCCGTGCCGCTCATGGCGGTCGCCTGGACGGTCTTCTCCACCCTGCGCGGGGACCGGGACCACCCCGAGCTGGACGAACCCGTCGGGCTCGGCAGCGGGCCGATGGCCGTGGCACCCGTCATCCACCCGCCCGCCACCGACCCCGAGCAGGCCGGCGGGGGAGCAGCGGACGCCCCGGAGGAGACTCCGGACAAATAGCGTGAGACCGCCCGGGCCGACGTGCCACGATGCCCGGATGGAGCCGTTCGTCCTCACCACCGACCGCGTCCGCCTGTCCGTGCCCACGGCTGCCGACGTCGACCGCATCGCCGAGATCTGCACGGACCCCGTCATCGCGCGGTGGACCACGGTGCCGTCGCCGTACACGCGGGCCGACGCCGAGGGGTTCGTGGACCAGTTCGTCGCGGACGGCTGGGCCGAGGAGAAGGACTTCACGTGGGCGGTGCGCGCACCCGGTGAGGATGACGGACCGGTGCTGGCCATGGTCGGCATGTCGCGGGAGGGCGCGCCGGGCGTCCAGCCGGCCGGGGAGCTCGGGTTCTGGTGCGCGCCGGAGGCGCGCGGTCAGGGACTGATGACGGCCGCGGCACGTCTCGTCGTCGACTGGGCCGTCGACCCGGAAGGGCTCGGCCTCGGCGTCGTGCGCTGGCGCGCCAACGTCGGGAACTGGGCGTCGCGACGGGTCGCCTGGAAGCTCGGCTTCCGCTACGAGGGGATGCTGCGCCGCTTCGGCGCGCAGCGCGGCGTGCTCCAGGACACGTGGGTCGGTTCCTACGTGCCGGGCGACCCGCGCGAGCCGAACGAGCCCTGGCCCGACGAGTCCTGACCGCCTCCCCGGGGGCGGCGCCCCGCGCTTTGGGGCCCGCCCCCGCCCACCCGTACACTCCGTGCGCGCCATGACGGCGCGCAGTGTCGGCACGCAGGGCGCGCGCCGGGAGCAAGGAGGCTGGCGATGGGGCTGGAACGACGGGTCGCGGTGATCGGGGCAGGCCCTTCCGGCCTCGCCGCCGCGCGGGCGCTGGACCGCGCCGGCCTCGCGTTCGACGGGTACGAGGCGCACGACGACGTCGGCGGCCTGTGGGACATCGACAACCCGCGGTCGACGGTCTACGAGTCGGCGCACCTGATCTCCTCGCGCACCACGACGCAGTTCGACGAGCTGCCGATGGACTCCGGCGCCGACTACCCGAGCCACCGCGAGCTGCTGCGGTACTTCCGCCGCTACGCCGACGTCTTCGGGCTGCGGGAGCGCTACCGCTTCGGCACCCGCGTGGTCGCGGTCGAGCCCGCGGGCGGGGACGCGACCGGGCGCAGCGGGTGGGTCGTGCGGTCCGAGCCCACCGAGCCCGACGGGTCGGCAGCGGCGGAGCCCGTGGCGCGCACCTACTCCCACGTCGTGATCGCCAACGGCACGCTCGCCGAGCCGAACGTCCCCACCTTCGCGGGCACGTTCGACGGCGAGTTGCTGCACTCCAGCGCCTACAAGAGCGCGGACGTGTTCGCGGGCAAGCGCGTCCTCGTCGTCGGGGGCGGCAACTCCGGCTGCGACATCGCCGTCGACGCCGTCCACCGGGCCGCGTCGGTCGACCTGTCCGTGCGCCGCGGCTACTGGTTCGTGCCGCGCTACCTCCTCGGCCGGCCCACCGACACCCTCAACCAGGGTCGGCCTCTGCCCGCCCGCGTCAAGCAGGCCGTCGACTCGCGCCTGCTGCGCCTGCTCAACGGGGACCCGCGCCGCTTCGGCTTCCCGGAGCCGGACCACAAGATCTACGAGTCCCACCCCGTGGTGAACTCCCTCGTGCTGCAGCACGCCGGGCAGGGCGACCTGCGCGTGCGGCCCGACCTCGACCGGTTCGAGGGCCGTACCGTGCACTTCGCCGACGGCAGCAGCGACGAGTACGACCTGGTGCTGCTCGCCACGGGCTACCGGCTCGACTACCCGTTCCTCGACCCGCAGCACCTCGCCTGGGCCGGCCCGGGCTCGGGCACCGCGCCGCGGCTGTTCTGCAACATCGTCCCGCCGACGGCCAACGGGCTGTTCGTCGTGGGGATGCTCGAGGCGTCCGGCATCGGCTGGCAGGGCCGCGCGGAGCAGGCCGAGCTGGTGGCGCGCTACCTCGCCGCCGAGGCAGGCGGGGACGGCGGGGACGCCGCGGCGGCGGAGCGGGCCGCGCGGTTCCGGCGCCGGCTGACCGACCCGTGGCCCGATCTCACGGGCGGCTACCGGTACCTCGGGCTCGAGCGCATGAGCTACTACGTGAACAAGGACGCCTACCGGCGCACCGTGCGTCGGCTGGCGGCGGAGCTTGCACCCGCGCCACGCGGTAGCGACCAGCACTCCGCACCGGACGTCGCGCCCGACGCCACGCCGGCCGGCCCGGCTGCCGCGGAGCGTGCCGCGTGAGCATCGACGACGTCGTCCTGAACTTCTCGCCCGGGTCGATGACGGCCCTCAACGTGGTGATCGGGCTGATCATGCTCGGCATCGCGCTCGACACCGCCCCCGCGGACTTCGCGGTGGTCCGGCGCGCCCCGAAGGCGATGCTGCTCGCGCTGGTCGCCCAGCTCGTCCTGCTGCCCGCGGTCACGTTCGGTCTGACGCTCGCGCTCGACCTGCGCGCGTCCCTCGCCCTGGGGCTCATCCTCGTGGCGTGCTGCCCGCCGGGGAACGTCTCGCAGGTGCTCACCTACCGGGCCGGCGGGAACGTCGCGCTGTCGGTGTCCTTCACCGCGGTGGCGAACGTCGTGTACATCGTCGCGATGCCGGTCAGCATCGCGTTCTGGGGCGGGCTGCACCCCACGGCGTCGGCGATCCTCGCCGAGGTCAGCCTCGACCCGCTGGAGGTGCTGGCCGACGTCGTCCTCGTGATCGGCCTGCCGTTCGCCGTCGGCTTCGGGGTCCGGGCCCGCTGGCCGCGGCTCGCGGCCCGGGTGCAGCGACCGGTGCGCTGGTTCTCGCTGCTCGCGCTGGTCGGATTCATCCTGGCCGCGCTGGTCGGGAACTTCTCGATCTTCGTCACGTACGTCGGCGTCGTGGCGTTCGCCGTGTTCTGCCACGAGGCGGTGGCGCTGAGCGTCGGGTACGCCACCGGGCGGCTCGGCGGCCTCGGGCCTCGCGAGGTCAAGGCCCTCACGTTCGAGACCGGGATCCGCAACGCCGGCCTCGGTCTCGGGCTGGTGTTCGCCTTCTTCGGTGGACTGGGCGGCATGGCCGTCGTCGCCGGCTGGTGGGGCATCTGGGACATCGTCGCGGGCCTGGCCCTGGCGACCGTCTGGGCGCGGCGCTCCCGCTCCCGGCAGGAGGTGGCGGCATGAGGCGCGTCCTGGTCACCGGCGGCGCCGGGTTCCTCGGGTCGCACGCGGTGGCGGCCCTGGCGGCGCACGAGGACGTCGCGCACGTCGTCGCGGGCGACCTGCGTGAGGCGCGGGTGCCCCACGGCGCGGTGCGGGCCCGGCTCGACGTCACCGACCCCGCGTCGGTGCGCCGGGTGATCGACGAGCACGGGATCGACACCGTGGTGCACCTGGCCGCGATCGTGAACCCGGGGACGCTGGACGAGGCCGCCGAGCGCGCGGTCGACGTCGACGGCACGCGGAACGTCCTGGACGCCTGCGTCGCGGCGGGCGTGCGGCGGGTGGTGGTCTCGTCCTCGGGCGCCGCGTACGGGTACCACGCGGACAACCCGGTGCCCCTGACCGAGACCGACCCGCTGCGCGGCAACGCCGAGTTCACGTACTCGCGCCACAAGCGCGAGGTCGAGGAGATGCTGGCGCACTTCCGTGTCGTGCACCCGGGGCTGGGCCAGGTGGTGCTGCGCATCGGCACGATCCTGGGCCCGGGGGTCGACAACCAGATCACGGCGCTGTGGGAGGCGCGGCGGCTGCTGCGTGTGCGCGGGTCGGAGAGCCCGTTCGTGTTCGCGTGGGTCGACGACGTCACCGGCGCCGTCGTCGCGGGCGCGACGGGCGCAGCCACAGGGGCGTTCAACGTGTGCGGGGACGGCGTGATGACAGTGGCGGACATCGCGGCCCGCCTCGGCCGGCGCACCCTCGACGTCCCCGCCTGGGCGCTGGCCGCCGCGCTGCGCGTCGGGCACGCCCTGCGCCTCACGGTGCACGGCCCGGAGCGCGTTGGGTTCCTGCGCTACCGCCCGGTCCTGGACAACACGCGGCTCAAGGCCGAGCTCTACCAGCCGCGCCTGACGTCGCGCGAGGCGTTCGACGCGTGGGTGGCCCGCCGCGGGCGGGCAGAGGGCGCGAGCGGCGGCTGAGCAGGTCAGCTCAGGGCGCCCAGCCACGGGTGACCGGGCAGCGTGCGCGCCAGGGCGTCGGCGAGCCACGAGCGCCGACCCCGGTCGAGCGCCGGGAGCGTGGCGTCGAAGTCGCGCTGGTCCTTGGGGCGCAGCCCCTGCGCCTTGTACAGCAGCTGGATCTCCGGCTGCAGGTACGGCACCCCGTCCGCGGTCCACAGCGCGTCCGCCATCGGCATCGTGAGCCCGGGGTCGCGCTTGTAGACCCACGTGCGCGGGGTCCCGGGACTCAGCAGGATGTCGAACTCCCAGGGCGAGGTGGCGTCCCGCCGCGTCCACACCTGCCCGCAGCCCTCCGGCAGGACGTCGTCGGCTGGGCCGTCGGGGGCGTCGTCGGGGCGCAGGGGCCGCAGCGTGCCGGACGCGGCGGTCCAGGTGTGCAGCCTCGGAGCGAGATGGCGACGCAGCGCCGGCAGGTCCTGGCGCAGCGTGGCCGGGTCGATGTCCTCGTGAGGCCGTTCGACGCCCGTGAAGGCCTGCAGGGCCCACCCGCCTGCCACCCACCAGACCCCGGGATAGTCCGCCAGGAGTGCGGCGACGTCGTGAGGCGTGCGCGCCGCCCACGGGCCGTACCAGCGGTCGAACTCGTCGTCGGTCCACGGGGGTCGGGACGGTGCCGGGGTCACCGGGAGATCGTAGGCCCGGGCGTCCCCGCGGGAGCCGCGGGAAGGGAAAGAGGTTGCGCGCCGCGAGGCGGTGTGCGAACCTCGACGCCGTCCCCGCGGCTCCGCCGCGCGTGAGAGGGGACGGCTCCAGGACGAGAGGCACACACCGAGCGATGACGGGCACCCGGACCGCCTGAGCGCGTCGACCCCGAGGCTCCCCGCCTGCACGAGCAGGCCCACGGGAGCGGCGTCGACGCACCTGCCGTCCGCCGTCCCGCCACCTGCTGGAGCCTTGCGTGCCTACCACCCCGTCCTCCGTCGTCCTGCACGACCTCACCTTCTCCTGGCCCGACGGGGCCACCCCGATCGCCGGCGTCACCGGCGCGTTCTCCCGCGGTCGCACCGGCCTCGTGGGCCTCAACGGCGCGGGCAAGTCCACGCTGCTGCGGCTCGTCGCCGGACGCCTGCGCCCCACCTCCGGGACGATCACCGTCTCGGGCGTCGCCGACTACCTGCCGCAGCGGCTGACCCTCGACACCGGGGCGACCGTCGCCGACCTGCTGGGCGTGCGTGACGTCGTGGACGCCGTCCGTGCCATCACGGACGGCGAGGTGCCGCAGGATCGGCTGGCGGCCCTGTTCGACGTCGTCGGCGACGGCTGGGACGTCGAGGAACGTGCCCTCGCGGAGCTGGCCGCCGCGGGGCTCCCGTCCGCCGACGGCGTGCTCGACCGCCCGGTGGGAACCCTCTCGGGCGGCGAGGCGATGCTGGTCGCCGTCACCGGCGTCCGGCTCCGTGGCGCGGACGTCGCGCTGCTCGACGAGCCGACGAACAACCTGGACGGCGGGGCGCGCGAGCGCTTGCACGAGATCGTGCGCACCTGGCGCGGCACGCTCGTCGTGGTCTCGCACGACCGCGAGCTGCTCGAGCTCGTGGACGAGACGGCCGAGCTGCGCACCGGGGGCCTGACGACGTTCGGCGGCACCTACGCGCAGTACGAGGAGTACCTGGCCGCGCAGCAGGAGGCCGCCCGGGCCGCCCTGCGCGACGCCGAGCAGACGCTGCGCCGCGAGAAGCGGCAGCGGATCGAGGCCGAGGAGCGCATCGCCCACTCGGAACGGCAGGGACGCAAGGACGCCGCGAACAGCCGCTACGTCAAGGCCGTCGTCAACGACCGGCGCAACTCCGCGCAGAAGGCGCAGGGTGCCCGCCGCGGGGCGGCCGCCGACAAGGAGACGGCCGCCCGCGCCGCCGTCGAGGCGGCCGAGCGCTCCGTGCGCGACGACGACCGCATCGTCGTCGACCTGCCCGACCCGGGGGTGCCGGCGGGGCGCCGCCTCGCCGTGCTGCGCGGCACGGACGGGCGCGAGGTGGTCCTGGCCGGGCCCGAGCGGGTGGCCCTCACCGGGCCGAACGGCGTGGGCAAGACGACCCTCCTGGAGCGGCTCGTCGCGTCGTCGCGCCGTGCCGACGACGGCGAGCCCGGCGGGTCCAGCGAGCCCGGCGGGTCCGGCGGCGGGACCGGAGCGCGGGCCGAGGCCCTCACGGACCGGGTGGGCTACCTCCCGCAGCGGCTCGACGTCCTGGACGACGACGAGACGGTGCTCGACGCGGTACGGGCGGGGGCGCCGCACGTGGCGCCGGGGGAGCTGCGCAACCGGCTCGCCCGCTTCCTCGTCCGGGGCGACCAGACCGGCCGCCCGGTCGCGACCCTCTCCGGAGGGGAACGGTTCCGCGTCACGTTGGCACGCCTGCTGCTGTCCGACCCGCCGGCGCAGCTGCTGGTGCTCGACGAGCCCACCAACAACCTCGACCTCGCCAGCACCGACCAGCTGGTCCAGGCGCTGTCGGCGTACCGCGGCGGCCTGCTGGTCGTGAGCCACGACCGCGCGTTCCTCGCCCGGCTCGGCCTGGACGCCGAGCTGGTGCTGGACCCCTCCGGCGCCCTCTCCCGCACCTGACGGCGGGGGCGTGCCGGTCGGCCGCTACGGTGGGCGCATGACGAGCGACCCGACGACCGAGCAGAGCTCCGTGCCCTCCGTGCCCGCCCCCACCGCCGAGGACGAGGTGGTGGGGATCTGCCAGGACCTGCTGCGGATCGACACGTCGAACTACGGCAACGGGGAGGGACCGGGGGAGCGGCGCGCCGCCGAGCACGTCGCCGCGCTGCTCACCGAGGTCGGGCTCGACGTGGAGGTGTTCGAGCCGGCGCCCGGCCGCACGTCCGTCGTGACGCGGCTCGAGGGTGCGGACCCGACGCGTCCCGCCCTCGTGCTGCACGGCCACACCGACGTCGTGCCCGCGGCCGCCGGCGACTGGACGGTCGACCCGTTCGGCGGCGAGGAGACCGACGGCCTGCTGTGGGGCCGCGGCGCCGTCGACATGAAGGACATGGACGCCATGATCCTGTCGGTGGTGCGGCAGATGGTCCGCGAGGGCCGCCGCCCGGCCCGGGACGTGGTCGTCGCCTTCTTCGCGGACGAGGAGGCGGGCGGCGTCCAGGGAGCGCAGTGGGCGGTGCGGCACCGCCCGGAGCTCTTCGAGGGCGCCACCGAGGCGATCAGCGAGGTGGGCGGCTTCTCGGTGGAGGTCGGCGGGCGGCGCGCGTACCTGCTGCAGACGGCGGAGAAGGGGCTGGCGTGGCTGCGCCTGGTCGCCGACGGCCGCGCCGGGCACGGCTCCCAGGTGAACGCGGAGAACGCCGTGACCGAGCTCGCTGCCGCGGTCGCGCGGATCGGGCAGCACCGGTGGCCGTACACGCTCACCCCCACGGTGGAGAAGCTGCTGCGCGGGGTCTCCGACCTCGCCGGGCTGCCGTACGACGGCGAGGACCCGGAGGCGATCGACGCCCTCGTCGCCGCGCTGGGCCCGGCGGCGCGGTTCGTCGGTGCCACCGTGCGCCACACGTCCAATCCGACGCAGCTCGACGCCGGCTACAAGGCCAACGTCATCCCGGGCCGGGCCGAGGCCACCGTGGACGTCCGGCTGCTGCCCGGGCACGAGGAGGAGGGGATGGCGACGCTGCGCGAGCTCGCCGGACCCGGCGTGCGGGTGGAGGCCATCCACCAGGACACCGCCCTCGAGGTGCCGTTCTCCGGGGACCTGGTGGACACGATGGTCGCGTCGCTCCTGGCGGAGGACCCGGGCGCCACGGTGCTGCCCTACACGCTCTCGGGCGGCACGGACAACAAGTCGCTCTCGCGCCTCGGCATCACCGGCTACGGGTTCGCGCCGCTGCGGCTGCCCGCCGACCTCGACTTCTCCGGCATGTTCCACGGGGTCGACGAGCGCGTGCCCACCGAGTCGCTGCGGTTCGGCACCCGCGTGCTGGACCGGCTGCTGGGCACCTGCTGACGGCGGCCTGCGTCCGGGTCAGCCCGCGAGGCGAGCCAGCAGCTCTCGGGTGCGGTCCACGTAGGTGCCGCCGAACAGCACGGCGTGCACCGCGAGCGGGTACAGCTGGTGCAGCGCCACGCGCCCCTGCCACCCGGCCGTGAGCGGGCTGGCCCGGTCGTAGGCCGCCAGGGTCTCCCCGAGGTAGGGCGCGCCGAAGAGGGCGAGCATCGCCAGGTCGGCCTCGCGGTGTCCGCCGTGCGCCGCGGGGTCGATGAGCACCGCCTCGGCGGCGCCCGCCGGCCCGGGCGCCCACAGCACGTTCCCGGACCACAGGTCCCCGTGCACGCGCGCCGGCGCCTCCCGTGCCGCCGGGCCGGCGAGCGCGCCGAGCCGGCCGCACACGCGCGCCACGGCGGCCGCGTCGGCGGCGTCGAGCACGCCGCGCTCGCGGCCCTGCTCCACCACCGGCCGCAGCCGCGCGTTCGCGTAGAACGCGGGCCAGTCGCCCCACGTCCCGTCGGTCATCGGCAGCGGGTCGTCCAGGGGTCCGAAGTATCCGGCGGCTGCGCCCGGCGGAAGCACGCCGAAGCCGTCCGCCCCGGCGCGGTGGAGCACGGCGAGGCGGCGGCCGAGGTCCTGCGCGGCGTCGGGCGTCGGGTGCACCGGCCGGACCCGTTCCAGGTCGAGGTGGCCCGCGCCGACGCCGACCACCCGGGCGACCCGCGGGCCGCCCGGCACGGCGAGCCAGCGCAGCCCGGCCGCCTCGGTGACGAAGAACCCGGGCGGCGCGTGCGTGCGCGACTTGCGGAAGGAGTCGGCCATGCGTGCCACCAGTGCCGTCCGTGCTCCCCGGCCGGAGACCGGCCGGAGACGGGCCAGGTCAGAACGTGGGCGTGACCTTGATGATCTTGCGCCGCAGCCACACCCGGCGTTCGCCGCCGATGTAGAGGCGGGTGCGAGCGAGCTCCCACCGGCCGTACTCGGCTTCGTCGGTGAGCATCTTGCGTGCGTCCGGGACGCTGGTGCCCCGGTCGATCGTCAGCACGCGGAACTCGTACTGTCCGTGCTTGCGCCAGGCAGAGGTCGTGCCCTGCCGTGCGCCTGCCTGCGTGGTCGACGAGGTCGAAGCCATCCGCCGTCCTCCCGAAGTGCTCGCGAGCGATTTTCGTCTGCCCATTGTGCCCCCCGGGGCGCTACCGTCAGAGCATGACCGCTGACCCGCGTGCCGCGCTCGACCGCTTCGTCGCCGCACTGGAGGCGCACTACCACGCGGTCTCGACCCGCAGGGGCGACGACGACCCGGCGGTCGACGACGCCTACGAGGTGCTGGCCGACGCGTTCGAGGTCTACGAGGACGCGCTGGCCCAGGTGTACTCGGAGGTGACGCCGTTCTTCCTCGATGACGGCGACGACGACGGGGACGACGAGGACGAGGACGACGAGGACGACGAGAGGGACGACGAGGACGACCTCGACGCGGACCTCGACGCCGACCTCGCCTCCGACCTGGGCGCGGGGCCGCGGGGGCCCGGCGCGACGCCGGACGAGTCGGTCGGCACCGAGCCGCCCGGCCAGGCCTACCAGCGCTCGGGGTAGCCGACCTCCGGGGCGGAGACGTCGTCGAGCGCGGCGTGCACCTCGGCCGGGAGGTCGAGGTCGAGGGCGGCGAGGGACGCCCGGAGCTGGGCGGGCGTGCGCGCCCCGACGATCGCGCTCGCGACGGTGTCGCGGGCGAGCAGCCAGGCCAGCGCCACCTCCAGCGGTGCGCGGCCGAGGCCGTCGGCGGCCGTCGCGACCGCCTCGACGACCGACGACGCGGCCGCGTCCAGGTACGGGTCGACGAAGGCCGCCAGGTGCACGGACGCCGCGCGGGAGTCCGCCGGGATGGCTCGCCGATACTTGCCCGTGAGCACGCCGCGCCCGAGGGGCGACCAGGCCAGCAGGCCGAGTCCCAGCGCGTCCGCCGCGGGCGCGACGTCCCGCTCCACGCCACGCTGCAGCAGGGAGTACTCCAGCTCCAGCGCGCTCAGGCCGGTGCCGTCCGCCTCCAGGAGCGTCGCCGCCCGGGCGGCGGCCCAGCCCGGGTGGTTGGCGAGGCCGACGTAGCGGGCGCGCCCGGAGGACACCGCCAGACGCAGCGCCGACACCGTCTCGGCGAGCGGCGTCGCAGGGTCGGGGCAGGCGACGAGGAACAGGTCCACGTGGTCGGTGCCGAGCCGTGCGAGGGACGCGTCCAGGTCGGCGAGGAGGCCGGCCCGGGAGGCGTCCACCCGCGCGCCCGACCGGCCCGCACGGACGCCGCCCTTGGTGCACAGCACCAGCTCGTCGCGGGAGACCTTGCCGTCCAGGAGCGACCCGATGAGACGCTCCGCGTCACCGTCGCCGTACGTGGCGGCGGTGTCGACGAGGCTGCCGCCCGCGTCGACGAAGTCGCGCAGCTGTTCCGCGGCGTCCAGGTCGTCGGTGTCCCGGCCCCAGGTCATGGTCCCCAGGCCGAGCTCGGACACGCGCAGGCCTGTGCGGCCTACCTGACGACGCTCCATGGCGGGCCACGCTACCGGCAAACCCTGCAGGTCCGGGTAGTGTGACCGCCCGTGAATGCCTGGGAAGCGATCCTGCTCGGCCTGGTCCAGGGGCTGACCGAGTTCCTGCCGATCTCCTCGAGCGCCCATCTGCGCATCGTGGGGGAGCTGCTGGGCGGGGACGACCCGGGCGCGGCCTTCACCGCCATCACGCAGATCGGCACCGAGGCGGCCGTCCTGCTCTACTACCGCCGGACCATCCGCGACATCTGCGTCGCGTGGTGGAAGTCCCTGACGGGCACGCACGGCCGCGACCGCGCCGCCCGGTTCGGCGCGCACGACCCGCAGGCGCGCATGGCCTGGTACATCGCCCTCGGCTCCATCCCGATCGGCGTGCTCGGCCTGCTCTTCCAGGACGCGATCGAGACCTCCCTGCGCAACCTGTGGATCACGGTCACGACGCTCGTGGTCTTCGGTCTGCTGCTGGGCTGGGCGGACAAGGTCGGCAGCCGCAAGCGCCGGCTCGACGAGCTGACGCCGCAGCGGGCCGTCGCCTTCGGCTTCGCGCAGGCGCTGGCGCTCATCCCGGGCGTGTCGCGCTCGGGCGGCACGATCACGGCCGGGCTGCTCATGGGTTTCACCCGCAAGGCCGCCGCGGACTACTCGTTCCTGCTGGCCGTGCCCGCCGTCCTGCTGTCCGGCTTCTACCAGCTCGGCAAGTCCGTCGGGGAGACCCCGGCTCCTGGCGCGCCGGGCGCGGGGGCGACCCTCATCGCCACGCTCGTGGCGTTCGTCGTCGGGTACATCGTCATCATCGGCTTCCTCAAGCTCATCACCACGCACTCGTTCATGCCGTTCGTCTGGTACCGGCTCGGCCTGGCCGCGGTGGTCGTCGTGCTGCTGCTCACCGGTGTGCTGACCCCCATGGGTGGCACCACCGTCTGACAGGGCGCGGCGTGATCTGGGCGCGTGCCCGGAGCGGGTGAGACGCCCGGTAGCCTGGGCGCGTGCGTTCCTGGCCCGCCCCGCAGATCCCCGAGCTCCCCGCCCCGGCCGACGGCCGCCGCACCCCCGTCCGGGTGCACGACAGCACCACGGGCAGGCTCGTGGACCCGGCTCCCGGCGACACCGCCCGCTACTACGTCTGCGGCATCACCCCGTACGACGCGACCCACCTCGGCCACGCGAACACCTACCTGGCGTTCGACCTGCTGCACCGCGCGTGGCGCGACGCCGGCAAGGCCGTGACCTTCGTCTCGAACGTCACGGACGTGGACGACCCGCTGCTGGAGCGGGCCACCGCCACCGGCGTGGACTGGCAGGATCTCGCCGCCGAGCAGGTGGCGCTCTTCCGCGAGGACATGACCGCGCTCGGCATGGTGCCCCCGGCGACCTGGACCGGCGCCGTCGAGTCCGTCCCGGCGGTCGTCGCCGCGGTCGAGCGCCTGCTGGAGGAGGGCGCGGCCTACCGCGTCCCGGTCGAGCCGGGCGCAGGCGGGGAGGACCCCTGTCTCGGTGACGTCTACGCGGACCTGTCCGCCGACCCCGACTTCGGCCAGGTCGCCCGGCTCGACCCGCACGCGATGGCCGAGCTCTTCGCCGAGCGGGGCGGAGACCCGCGGCGCGAGGGCAAGAAGGACCCGCTCGACCCGCTGCTGTGGCGCCGCGAGCGCCCCGGCGAGCCGGCCTGGGACGGCGCGTCCCTCGGGAGCGGGCGTCCCGGTTGGCACATCGAGTGCGCGGTGATCGCGCGCGACGGGCTCGGCCTGCCGTTCGACCTGCAGGGCGGGGGAGCGGACCTGCTGTTCCCGCACCACGAGATGTCCACGTCCCACGACCGCCTGCTGGGCGGCGGCGGGGCACGCGTGCACGTGCACGCCGGCCTGGTCGCCTACCAGGGCGAGAAGATGAGCAAGTCCCGCGGCAACCTCGTGTTCGTGTCCGCGCTGCGCCGCGCCGGCGTCGACCCGATGGCGATCCGCCTGGCCCTGCTCGCGCACCACTACCGCACCGAGTGGGAGTGGACCGACGCCGACCTCGCGGCCGGCGTGGCCCGCCTGGAGCGGTGGCGCTCCGCGGTGTCCGGCAACGGCGGCCCCGACGCCACCGGCACCCTCGCGGCGCTCCGCGCGGCGCTCGCCGACGACCTGGACGCCCCCGCCGCGCTCGCCGCCGTCGACGCCTGGGCCGAGCTCGCGCTCCAGCCCGGGCGGGACACGGCCGACGACCACGAGGGCGCGCCGGGCGTGCTGGCCCGCGCCGTCAACGCCCTGCTCGGGGTGCGGCTCTAGCCGACCCTCTAGCCGAACCTCTAGCTCTTGTCGCCGCCCTTGTCCCCGCCGACGTCGCGGCGGCGCAGGTAGCGCTCGAACTCCCGCGCGATGGCCTCGCCGGACGCCTCCGGCAGGTCGGCGGTGTCCTTGGCCTCCTCCAGCTGCTGCACGTACTCGGCGATCTCGGCGTCCTCGGAGGCCAGCTCGTCGACCCCGTGCTGCCAGGCCTCGGCGTCCTCGGGCAGGTCGCCCAGGGGCACGGTCGCGGCGATGAGCTCCTCCACGCGCGTGAGGATCGCCAGCGTCGCCTTGGGCGAGGGGGGGTTCGCGACGTAGTGCGGCACCGCGGCCCACAGGGACACCGCCTGGAACCCGCGCCGGTCCGCCTCGTGCTGCAGGACGCCCACGATGCCCGTGGGGCCCTCGTACGTGCTCGGCTCGACGTCGAGCACCGCCTGCATGCCGTCGCTCTCCGTGGTGGCCGTCATCGGGATGGGTCGCGTGTGGGGCACGTCCGCCAGCAGGGCGCCCAGGGTGACGACGGTGCGCACCCCCAGCTCCTCGGCGAGCTCCAGCAGCTCGGCGCAGTACGACCGCCAGCGGAACGACGGCTCGATGCCGTGCACGAGCACGACCGTGCGGTCGGGCAGCTCGGCGACCGAGACCGTGGTCGTGGGCCAGGTGATGGTCCGCTCCCCGTCCGGCCCCGTCTCGACCACGGGCCGGTTCACCTGGAAGTCGTGGTAGTTCTCCGGGTCGAGCTCGCGCACCTGCTCCGCGTCCCAGACCTGCGCGAGGTGACCGAGCGCGGCCGTGGCGGCGTTGCCCGCGTCGTTCCAGCCCTCGAACGCGGCGATCATCACGGTCTGCCGTGCGGTGTGGCGCCCGGTGGGCTCCGGCTGGGTCGTCATTCGTCCAGCGTATACAGCACCCGGCCCGTCTGAGGCCGTGCCGCGTGGCCCGTCTCACGCGGTCGCCACGGCGGGGGCGCGGCCCCTGGTCCGTACGATGGACGGGTGCCTGAGACCTTCGCCCCCGCCCCGCAGACCTCTGTGACGACGCCGCCGGCACTGCCCGCGGCAGTCCTGTGGGACATGGACGGGACCCTCGTCGACACCGAGCCGTACTGGATCGGGGCGGAGCACGAGCTCGTCGCGGAGCACGGCGGCACGTGGAGCCACGAGCAGGCGCTGCAGCTCGTCGGGAACGACCTGACCGTGTCCGCGGCGATCCTGCGCGACCAGGGCGGGGTGGACCTGCCCGTCGACGCGATCGTCGAGCGCCTGCTGGGGCGCGTCGTCGAGCAGGTGCGCGAGCACGTGCCGTGGCAGCCTGGCGCCCTGGAGCTCCTCACCGCCCTCGCGGAGGCCGGCGTGCCCTGCGCGCTCGTGACCATGAGCTACACCGTCCTGGCGGAGGAGGTCGTCTCCCGCGGGCCCGCAGGCGCGTTCGTGACGGTCGTCACCGGCGACCAGGTCGAGCGCGGCAAGCCGGACCCGGAGCCCTACCTGATCGCCGCACAGCGGCTCGGCGTCGACCCGGCGGACTGCGTCGCGATCGAGGACTCGCCCACCGGGATCGCGTCCGCCCGGGCGGCCGGCGTCGCGACGCTGGGCGTCGAGGCGGTGCTGCCCGTGCCGCGCCTGGACGGGCTCAGCCGGGCGGCGTCGCTCGAGCCGGTCGACGTGCCGACGATCGCGCGGATCGCGGCCGGCGAGGTCGTCGACCTCACCCGCTGACCTCACCCGCTGGCGAGCTCCTGCCCGTCGGGTCCGTCGACCCCGAGCCGGGCGCGCAGCGCGCCCGCGGGGATCGCCGGCGGCGTGCCGCCGAACGCGGGGCAGAGGGCCTGGTGCGCGCACGACCCGCACAGGCGACCGGGGCGTGGCCGCCAGTCGCCCGTGCGTGCGGCGTCCTGCATCGCCGACCACAGGGCCCGCACCTTGGACTCCGTGGCCTCGAGCTCCTGCTCCGTCGGCTGGGCGCGGAGCACCTGGCCGTCGCCCAGGTAAAGGAGCTGCAGCATGCGTGGCACCACCCCGCGGTCGCGCCACAGGACCAGTCCGTAGAACCGCATCTGGAACAGCGCGGAGGCCTCGAACGCGGGGCCAGGAGCGCGGCCGGTCTTGTAGTCGACCACCCGCAGCGCGCCGTCGGGCGCGACGTCGAGCCGGTCCACGATTCCGAGCAGCAGGGGACCGCCGTCCAGCGGTGTCGCGACGCGCAGCTCCCGCGCCTCCGGCTGGAGCCGGTTCGGGTCCTCGAGGGTGAAGTAGGTGCCGACCAGCTGGCGGGCGCGGGCGAGCCAGCGCTCGGGCGTGGTCCCTGCGGCGTCGCCGTCGGCGTCGAACAGGGCGGCGTACCGCGGTTCCGCCTCGACGAGGCGTGCCCACTCCCCGGGCACCAGCGCCGCGGCCGCCTCGCGGGTCCGCTCTCCGGGCGGGGCGTCGAAGAGACGCTCGAGGACGGCGTGCACGAGGGTGCCCCGCGCCGCCGCCGACGACGCCGGCTCCGGCAGGCGGTCGACCGCGCGGAAGCGGAACAGCAGCGGGCAGCGCACGAAGTCGCTCGCACGCGACGGCGACAGCGCGGGCGGCCGGGCCTCGGCCTCCGGTGCCCCGTCGGGCAGGTCCGTCGTGGCGGTCGTCGTCATGCGCGCCACCCTACGGTCGGGCGGGGACACCCGGGCCGGGTGCCGGGACGGCCGCCGACGCCGGATAGCCTGACCGGGTGACCTCTCGCTCCCGGGGATGGGTGGTCGGCCGCATCGCGGGCGCGCCGGTCCTCGTCACCCCCTCGTGGTTCTTCGGCGCACTCGTCCTGACGCTGGTGTTCGCGCCGACGGTCCGGTCGTGGTTCGCGCCGCGCATGACGACGACCGGCGTCCTCGTGGTCGCCTTCGCGTTCGTGCTGCTGCTGTTCGCCTCCGTCTTCCTGCACGAGGTGGCGCACGCGCTGGTCGCGCGCTCGCGCGGCCACCGGGTGACGGAGCTCGCGCTGACGCTCTGGGGCGGCCACACGGCCTACACCGGTCCGGGCGGGCGACCGCTGGACGGGGTCCTGGTGGCCGTGGTGGGCCCCCTGACCAACCTCGCGCTGGCAGGGGCGTTCTGGGTGGCCTTCCAGCTGCAGCCGATCGGGACGGTGCCCTCGATGCTGCTGTTCGCCGGGGCGGTCTCCAACGCGTTCGTCGGGTTCTTCAACCTGCTGCCCGGCCTGCCGCTCGACGGCGGCCAGATCCTCGAGTCGATCGTCTGGGGCGCCACGGGCTCGCGCTCCAAGGGCACCCTCGCCGCCGGCTGGGTGGGCCGGGTCGTGGCGATCGGCGTGCTGGCCTGGGCGCTCCTGTGGCCCCTCCTGGAGGGCGGGACCCCGTCCTGGGTGACGGTCGTGTGGGCGGCGCTCATCGGCGCGTTCCTGTGGTCCGGCGCGGGCGACGCGATCAAGGGGGCGCAGACGCGCGCCCGGGTCGCGACGCTGTCCGCCCGCGGGCTCGCGGTGCCCGCCGTCGTCGTCCCGGTGGCCACCACGGTCGCCGGGGTCTCCGTGGCGGCGGCCGGCAGCCCGGGCGCCGTCGTGGCCGTCGTCGGGCCGTCCGGCGAGCCGGTCGGATGGGTGGACCCGGCCGCTGTGGCGAACGTCCCCGCCGCCCGGGCAGACGCCACGCCCGTGGAGTCCGTCGTCGTGCCGTTCCCGCCGGGTTCCGCGGTCACGTCCGACCTCGAGGGGGACGCGCTGCTCGACCGGCTCGCCCACGGGTCGTCGGGGGCGCGGGTGGTGCCGGTCCTGGAGGCGGGCCGCGTCACGGGCGTGCTCGACGTCGCACGGGTCGCCGCCGCCCTGCGCCGGTAGGGCGGCCGGTAGACTCGCCCGTCGTGACCCACGCCGATCCCGCCGCGCCCGAGAACCGACCGACCGCCGACCCGGCCCCCTCGTCGACCGGCACGGCCACCGGCGCCGACCTGCGCCGGGGGCCCCTGCGCGAGGGGGACCGGGTGCAGCTGACCGACCCCAAGGGTCGCCTGCACACGATCACGCTGAAGCCTGGCGGCACCTTCCACACGCACAAGGGCTACTTCCGCCACGAGGACCTCATCGGCCGGCCCGAGGGCTGGGTCGTCACGAACACGGCGGGGGTCGAGTACCTGGCGCTGCGCCCGCTGCTGAGCGACTACGTGCTGTCGATGCCGCGCGGGGCCGCCGTCGTCTACCCCAAGGACGCCGGCCAGATCGTGCAGATGGCCGACATCTTCCCGGGAGCCCGCGTGGTCGAGGCCGGCGTCGGCTCGGGAGCACTGACCATGTCCCTGCTGCGCGCCGTCGGCGACGCCGGCGAGCTGCACTCCATCGAGAGGCGCGAGGACTTCGCCGCCATCGCGCGGGGCAACGTCGAGTCGTTCTTCGGCGGTGAGCACCCGGCCTGGCGGCTCTCGGTGGGCGACCTCGCGGACGTGCTGCCCACCGTCGCCGAGCCCGGCACCGTGGACCGTGTCGTCCTCGACATGCTGGCGCCGTGGGAGAACGTCGACCCGGTCGCCCGCGCGCTGGTGCCCGGTGGCGTGCTGATCTGCTACGTCGCGACGGCCACGCAGCTGTCGCGGACCGCGGAGGACCTGCGCGCCGACGGCCGGTTCGCCGAGCCCCAGGCGTGGGAGTCGATGGTGCGCGGCTGGCACCTGGAGGGCCTCGCGGTGCGCCCGCAGCACCGCATGATCGGCCACACGGGCTTCCTGGTCACGGCCCGGCGGCTCGCGGACGGCGTGGCACCGCCCGAGCGCACCCGTCGTCCGGCCAAGGGCTCCTACCCCGCGCCGGACGCCGAGTGGTCCGAGGAGGAGCTCGGCGAGCGCGCCGTGTCGGACAAGAAGATCCGTCGCGTGCGCCGTGACCTCGGCGTCGCGCCCGACGCGCCGACGGCACAGGACTGAGCGCGGGGGAGCGCCCGGGGCGACGGCCGCGGGTCACGGCCCGGTCACCGGGAGGTCTCGGTCGGGCGACGTCGCGACCGCTCCGTGAAATGAACCCCCGGCCGTCGGTGTTCGTGTCTAGGGTGCTGTACTCCGGGGGCGCTTCCCGCCCGGGCAGGTGACCACCCGGGCCGCACGAGAGGGGATGCCATGACCGACAACCCTGTCCGCCCGGACACGTCGGGGCTGCCGACCGGACCGAGCCACGACGCCCAGCTCGCCCTCCTCGCCGCGAAGAACGAGCGGCTCGCCGAGGCGCTCCGCGCCGCGCGCGACCAGATCGTCGAGCTCAAGGGCCAGATCGACGAGCTCGCCAAACCTCCGGGGACGTACGCCACGTTCCTCGCCGCCCACGAGGACGGCTCGGTCGACATCTCGTCGGCCGGCCGCAAGATGCACGTCCAGTCGAGCCCCTCGCTCGACGTCGAGGGCCTGCGTCCGGGCCAGGAGGTCAAGCTCAACGAGGCCATGACGGTCGTCGAGGCCGGCGGGTACGAGCGCACCGGCGAGCTGGTGACCGTCAAGGAGGTCCTCGACGCCGAGCGCGTCCTCGTCGTCGGGCGCGCCGACGAGGAGCGGGTCGTGCGCCTCGCCGGGTCCGTGGCCGACACCACGCTGCGCGTCGGGGACGCGCTCACGGTCGACGTGCGCAGCGGGTTCGTCTACGAGGTGGTGCCCAAGTCCGAGGTCGAGGAGCTGGTCCTCGAGGAGGTCCCGGACATCGCCTACGAGGACATCGGCGGGCTGGGGCCGCAGATCGAGCAGATCCGCGACGCCGTCGAGCTGCCCTTCGCCCACCCCGACCTGTTCCGCGAGCACGGGCTGCGCCCGCCCAAGGGCGTGCTGCTGTACGGCCCGCCCGGGTGCGGCAAGACGCTCATCGCGAAGGCCGTGGCGAGCTCGCTCGCCGGCATGGTGGCGTCCACCCGTGGCGGGGACCCGACGGCGAAGAGCTACTTCCTCAACGTCAAGGGCCCGGAGCTGCTCAACAAGTACGTCGGCGAGACCGAGCGGCACATCCGCCTGATCTTCGCCCGGGCCCGCGAGAAGGCGACCCAAGGCGCCCCCGTCGTCGTGTTCTTCGACGAGATGGAGTCGCTGTTCCGCACCCGCGGGACCGGCCTGTCCTCGGACGTCGAGACGACGATCGTGCCGCAGCTGCTCGCCGAGATCGACGGCGTCGAGCGCCTCGACAACGTCATCGTCATCGGCGCCTCGAACCGCGAGGACATGATCGACCCCGCGATCCTGCGGCCCGGCCGCCTGGACGTGAAGATCAAGATCGAGCGGCCCGACGCCGAGGGTGCGACCGAGATCTTCGGGAAGTACCTGACCCCGGCGCTGCCGATCCACCCCGACGACCTCGCGGAGCACGGGGGCAGCCAGACGGAGGCGCTCGGGGCCATGATCCGCAGCGTCGTGGAGCGGATGTACTCCGAGGACGAGGAGAACCAGTTCCTCGAGGTGACGTACGCGTCCGGGGACAAGGAGACCCTGTACTTCAAGGACTTCAACTCCGGCGCGATGATCCAGAACGTCGTGGACCGTGCCAAGAAGTCGGCCATCAAGGACTTCCTGGCGACCGGGCAGCGCGGCATCCGGGTGGAGCACCTGCTGTCGGCGTGCGTCGACGAGTTCAAGGAGAACGAGGACCTGCCCAACACGACCAACCCCGACGACTGGGCCCGGATCAGCGGCAAGAAGGGCGAGCGCATCGTCTTCATCCGCACGATCGTCCAGAAGAAGGGCGGCGACGGTGCTCCGCGCACCATCGACACCGTGACGAGCACCGGCCAGTACCTGTAGCGCGTCGTCGCCCGCGGTCACGCCGCGCGCGAGGATCGAGGTACCTGTCTCGACACCGTCCCCGGGGCGGCGTCGAGACAGGTACCTCGATCTCGTTCCCGGACACCTAGGGTGGTGGCGTGAGCGTTCGTCGCGTGATGGGGATCGAGACCGAGTACGGCGTGCTGGCACCGGGGCGGCCGATGGCCAACCCGATGCTGATGAGCTCGCAGGTGGTCATGACGTACCGCGCCCTCGTGGCCAGCGCGGGCGCCAGGCCGCCGGCGCGGTGGGACTACGACGACGAGGACCCGTTGCAGGACGCCCGCGGGTTCCACCTGCAGCGCGCCTCGGCGCACCCGTCGCTCCTGACCGACGACCCGTCCCGGCCCGCGCCGTCCGGCCCGGTGGGCGGTGCCGGCGACACGCCGGCCTCGGCGCAGGTCGCGTCCGCGGCCGGGACGCCGGGCGCGTCGGCGCGGGGCAGGGCGGCGTCGCGCCCGCCCCGGCAGCAGCCGGAGGAGGTGGAGCGCCCGGCGGCCGAGGACTACGACGACCCGAGCGCCGCGAACTGCATCCTCACCAACGGCGCGCGACTGTACGTCGACCACGCCCACCCGGAGTACTCGTCCCCGGAGGTGACGGGCCCGCGCGACGGCGTCCTGTGGGACGTGGCGGGCGAGCGGGTGATGCTCGCATCGGTCCGCGCGCTCGCGGAGGTGCCGGGCGGCGACGTCGTGCTCTACAAGAACAACGTCGACGGCAAGGGCGCCAGCTACGGGACGCACGAGAACTACCTCGTCGACCGCGGCCTGCCGTTCGGGACGCTCGTCGACCTGCTGACGCCGTTCCTCGTGACCCGCCAGGTCTTCACCGGGTCGGGCCGCGTGGGCCTCGGGCCCACCGGGGCCGAGGCGGGGTTCCAGCTCTCGCAGCGCGCGGACTACATCGAGGCCGAGGTGGGGCTGGAGACGACCCTGCGCCGTCCCATCGTCAACACGCGCGACGAGCCGCACGCGGACCGGACGCGCTGGCGCCGCCTGCACCTGATCATCGGCGACGCCAACCTCTTCGAGGTGGCGACGTTCCTCAAGCTCGGCACCACGTCCCTCGTGCTGTGGGTGCTCGAGCACCTGGACGAGCTGGCGGAGGCGGGCGTGGCGGCGCGGGCCGAGCTCGCGGCCCTGCGGCTGGTGGACCCGGTCGCGGACGTGCAGCGGGTCTCGCGCGACCTGGACCTGACGGCAACGCTCGAGCTCGCGGACGGCCGTCGCCTCACCGCCCTGCAGGTCCAGGAGGCGTACGCCGACGTCGCCGCCCGGTCGGTGGCGGCGCTCGCGGCCGGGGCGTCCGACGCCGAGACCGCCGACGTGCTCGACCGCTGGCGGTCGGTGCTGGGCCGGCTCGCCACCGACCCGGCGACCTGCGCGCGCGAGGTCGAGTGGGTGGCGAAGCGCCGGCTCCTGGAGGGGATGCGCTCGCGCGACGGTCTCGGCTGGGACCACCCGCGCCTGCACGCGCTGGACCTGCAGTGGACCGACGTGCGACCCGAGCGCGGCATCTACCACCGGCTCGTGGCGTCGGGGGCCGTGGAGCGGCTCGTCGACGACGAGCGGGTCGCCGACGCGGTCCACCACGCGCCGGCCGACACCCGCGCGTGGTTCCGCGGCGAGGTCATGGCGCGCTACGCCGACCAGGTGTCCGCGGCGAGCTGGGACTCCGTCATCTTCGACGTCCCCGGGGCGGCCGCCCTGCAACGGGTGCCGATGCTCGACCCGTCGCGCGGGACCCGGGCGCACATCGGCGCCCTGCTCGACGCCAGCCCGGACGCCGCAGCCCTGCTCAAGGGGCTGCGCGGAGGCGACTGACCGGCGGCGACGCCCTTGTCGGGGCCGCTCCGGGTGCCCTGCGGGTGGACTCGTTCAGCCCTGGGCGCAACGCGCGTGGACGTCGCCGCGCAGTGTCGCCCGCAGCGCATAGGCTGACGACGCGAGACTCTCCCCGGAGCTCCTCTCGGGGACTCCGCAGCAGCGAAGGAGGCGGACCATGGCCGGTCAGGAACGGATCAACCCGCAGCACGAGGACCGCACGCCCGACGACGACGCGGGCGCCCCCGCGCCGGTGGCCCCGGCGGCGACCGAGCGGGACGCCGAGGTGGACGCCCTCCTCGAGGAGATCGACGAGGTCCTGGAGACGAACGCCGAGTCGTTCGTCCGCGGCTTCGTCCAGAAGGGCGGTCAGTGATCGCCCATGACCAGCGCTGACACCTCGGGACGCCTGCCGGACGCGTTCCTGCGTCCTGGCTCGTCCTCGTTCGTGGACTTCCTCGCGGGGTACTCCCCGGACCTCCTGCCCGGCCGACGGCCCGGTTCCGGGGGTGCGTCCGCCGAGGGCCTGGCGCCGCACGCGACCACCATCGTGGCCCTGACGTTCGGGTCCGACGACGGCGGCCGCGGCGTGATCATGGCGGGCGACCGCCGGGCCACCGCGGGCAACCTCATCGCGAGCCGGGAGATGGAGAAGGTCTTCGCGGCCGACGCGTACTCGGTGGTCGGCATCGCCGGCTCGGCAGGCGTGGCGATCGAGCTCGTGCGGCTCTTCCAGCTCGAGCTGGAGCACTACGAGAAGATCGAGGGCTCGCTGCTGTCCCTCGACGGCAAGGCCAACCGTCTGTCGACCATGATCCGCGGGAACCTGCCGCTCGCCCTGCAGGGCCTCGCGGTGGTGCCGCTGTTCGCCGGCTACGACCTCGACCGCGGGTACGGCCGGCTGTTCAGCTACGACGTCACCGGTGGCCGGTACGAGGAGCACGACCACCACACGGTCGGGTCGGGCTCGGTGTTCGCGCGCGGCGCCCTGAAGAAGCTGTGGCGACCGGGGCTCGACGCCGACGCCGCCGTCGGCGTCGCGGTCGAGGCGCTCTACGACGCGGCGGACGACGACAGCGCGACCGGCGGCCCGGACCCCGTCCGGCAGATCTGGCCCGTCGTGACGGTCGTGACGGCGGACGGCGTGCGCCGGGTGGGCGACGACGAGCTGGCGGCGACGGTCGAGCGGATCGTCGCCGAGCGAGGGGCGGCGCACCGCGCCGCCCACGGGGACCGCCCTGCGGGCGGCGGGACGCGGGGAGGTGCGCGCGCATGACGATGCCGTTCTACGTCTCGCCCGAGCAGCTGATGAAGGACCGGGCCGACTTCGCCCGCAAGGGCATCGCCCGGGGCCGCTCGGTCGTCGTCCTGGCCTACGAGGGCGGCATCGCCTTCGCGACGGAGAACCCGTCGCGGGCGCTGCACAAGATCTCGGAGATCTACGACCGCATCGCGTTCGCCGCGGTGGGCAAGTACAACGAGTTCGAGAACCTCCGGGTCGCCGGCGTGCGGTACGCGGACCTGCGCGGGTACTCCTACGACCGCACCGACGTCACCGCGCGCGGGCTCGCGAACGCGTACGCCCAGACGCTCGGCACGGTGTTCACCACGGAGTCCAAGCCGCTCGAGGTGGAGCTGGTCGTCGCGGAGGTCGGGGCGACGCCGTCGGCCGACCAGATCTACCGGCTGTCCTACGACGGCTCGGTCGCGGACGAGCACGGCCACGTGGTCATGGGCGGCCAGGCGGAGCAGCTCGGCGCGCGCGTCGGCGAGGCCTGGCACGAGGGGATGTCCCTGGCCGAGACGATCGCGCTCGCGGTGCGGACGCTCGGCGCGGTCGGGGCGGACGGCTCGGTGGCTGCGCCGGGCGAGGAGCGCCAGATCGCACCCGCCGGCCTCGAGGTGGCGGTGCTGGAGCGCGGAGGCCGGCGGCGGGCGTTCCGCCGGCTGCAGGGTGCCGCGCTGGCCGGGCTGCTCGAGCAGCCGGGCGACTGAGACGGGCGAGCAGGGCCGACAGAGGGGAGACGTCGTGGACCGCAGGATCTTCGGTCTCGAGACCGAGTACGGAGTGACGTGCGCGGCGGACGACGGGCGCGGCCTGTCCGCGGACGAGGTGGCGCGCTACCTGTTCCGCAAGGTCGTGGCGTGGGGGAGGTCGTCGAACGTCTTCCTGCGCAACGGCTCCCGCCTCTACCTCGACGTCGGCTCGCACCCCGAGTACGCCACGGCCGAGTGCGACGACGTGCACCAGCTCGTGGCGTACGACCGGGGCGGCGAGCGCATCCTCGAGGGCCTCGTCGCCGACGCGCAGGAGCGACTCGAGCACGAGGGCCTGTCGGGCAAGGTGCACCTGTTCAAGAACAACACCGACTCGGCGGGGAACTCCTACGGCTGCCACGAGAACTACCTCGTGCGCCGGCAGGGGGACTTCTCCCGGCTGTCCGAGGTGCTGGTGCCGTTCCTCATCACCCGGCAGGTGCTCACCGGCGCGGGCAAGGTGCTCGCCACCCCGCGCGGGGCGGTGTACTGCCTGTCGCAGCGGGCCGACCACATCTGGGAGGCGGTCTCCAGCGCCACCACCCGGTCGCGCCCGATCATCAACACGCGCGACGAGCCGCACGCCGACGCCGAGAGCTACCGCCGCCTGCACGTCATCGTGGGCGACTCCTCGATGGCCGAGCCCACGACGATGCTCAAGGTCGGCGCGACGGACCTCGTGCTGCGTCTCGTCGAGGCCGGGGTGCCGATGCGCGACCTGTCGCTCGAGAACCCGATCCGCGCCATCCGGGAGATCAGCCACGACCGCACCGGCCTGCACCCCGTGCAGCTCGCCAACGGCCGCACGGCCACGGCGGTCGACATCCAGTGGGAGTACTTCCACCGGGTGCGCGAGCACGTGGACAGCCACGACGGCGCGACGCCCGTCGTCAAGCAGGTGCTGGACCTGTGGGAGCGCGGGCTGCGCGCCCTGGAGTCCGGCAACCTGTCGCTCGTCGAGCGCGAGCTCGACTGGGTGATCAAGCTGAACCTGATCGAGCGGTACCAAGCCAAGCACGACCTGCCGCTGGACGACCCGCGCATCGCCCGGCTCGACCTCGCCTACCACGACATCTCGCGGACCGAGGGGCTGTACAACCTGCTCGCCGCCCGCGGCATGGTGGAGCGCGTGGTCACCGACCTCGAGGTGTTCGAGTCGACGGCGGTCCCGCCGCCCACCACGCGGGCCAAGCTGCGCGGCGACTTCGTCCGCGCCGCGCAGGAGGCGCGACGCGACTACACCGTGGACTGGGTGCACCTGAAGCTGAACGACCAGGCGCAGCGCACGGTCCTGTGCAAGGACCCGTTCCGCAGCGTCGACGAGCGCGTCGACCGGCTGATCGAGTCCATGTAGCGGCGCACGGTGGGCGTCCGCGCGGCCGGGACCGGTGGCCGTGGCAGACTGTCGCGGTGCTCCGCCGACTGACCCTCCTGCTGGCCCTGCTACTCGGCGGCTCCCTCGTCCTCGGTGGTTGCGGCTCGTCGCTGCTGGGCGGGCTGGGCGACGGGCCGTCGTCGCAGCCGTCCGTGGCACCCGTGCAGGTGTCCGGTGCCGTCGGCGAGCCGCCCGCCCTCCACTACGAGCAGCCCTACGACGTGGTGCGCCCGGGTGCACGGACCGTGTGGCCGGGGTCGGGCGACGCCGTCGTCGACGACGAGCCGGTGCTGCTGAACATGTACGCCGAGAACGGGCGGGACGGCACCGTCATCTCCAGCACGTACATCGACGCCCCGGCCTGGTACACGATGTCGCCGGAGTCGCTCGGCTCCAACCTCTACGACACGCTGCGCGGCCAGAAGGTCGGCGCGCGCATGCTGCTCGTCGAGGAGGACGACGGGGTGCCGGTCATCCTGGTGGTCGACGTGCTGCCGACCCGCGCGTCCGGCGTCGAGGTGCCCGTCGCGGACGGCCTGCCGACGGTCGCTCGGGCCGACGACGGCACGCCGACCGTCCGGGTGCCGGCCAAGGGGGCGCCTCCGGAGGACCTGCAGGTGCAGCCGCTGCTGCGCGGGACCGGCCCCCAGGTGCAGGTCGGGCAGGTCGTCACGATGCGGTTCACGGCGGTGCGGTGGAGCGACGGCAAGCAGTTCGACACGACGTGGACTCCGGGAACCAGGCCGCAGTCCGCCACGATCGGCATCGGCCAGCTCGTGGACGGCCTGGACCAGGGGCTGGTCGAGCAGACCGTCGGCTCCCAGGTGCTGCTCGTCGTGCCCCCGAGCCTCGGCTACGGTGGCACCAGCAGCGACCTCGCCGGCGAGACCCTGGTCTACGTCGTGGACATCCTGGACGCGCACTTCCAGGTGACGGAAGACGAGTCCACCGGAAAGTCCACCGGAAAGTCCGCCGGGAAGTCCCAGGGCGACGACGGCGGAGAGCCGGAGCAGCAGCCCGGCGACGACAGCAAGGAAGGGTGAGTCCCGCATGTCCGTGGCCGTCCGTGTGATCCCGTGCCTCGACGTCGACGACGGGCGGGTCGTCAAGGGCGTCAACTTCACCCACCTGCGCGACGCCGGCGACCCCGTCGAGCTCGCCGCGCGCTACGACCGCGAGGGCGCGGACGAGGTGACGTTCCTCGACGTCTCGGCGTCGTCGGGCGACCGCGCCACCATGGTGGACGTGGTGCGCCGCACCGCCGACCAGGTCTTCGTCCCGCTCACGGTGGGTGGCGGGGTGCGCTCGACGGAGGACGTCGACCGCCTGCTGCGCGCCGGCGCGGACAAGGTGGGCGTGAACACGGCCGCCATCGCGCGCCCCGAGCTGGTGGCGGAGATCGCCGCCCGGTTCGGGCGCCAGGTCCTGACGCTGTCCGTCGACGCCCGCCGCGTCACCGGGGGGACGGTCACGCCCTCCGGCTTCGAGGTGACGACCCACGGCGGTCGCCGCGGCACCGGCCTCGACGCCGTCGAGTGGGCGGCGCGTGCCGCACACCTCGGCGCGGGCGAGATCCTGCTGAACTCCATGGACGCCGACGGCACCACCGCGGGCTTCGACCTCGAGATGCTCGCGGCCGTCCGGGAGCGGGTCGACGTGCCCCTCGTGGCGTCGGGCGGTGCCGGGGAGCCGGAGCACTTCGTGGCCGCGGCGCGCGCCGGCGCGGACGCGGTGCTCGCCGCCAGCGTCTTCCACTTCGGCGCCCTGACGGTCGGGCAGGTCAAGGACGCGCTCGCCGCCGCCGGCATCGAGGTCCGTCGATGAGCGGCTGTCGATGAGCGGCAGTCCCGGCACCGGCGCCCGTCGTCCGGAGGGGCTGACGCTCTCCGGTTCGCGGCTGCGCCGCTCGTGGACCCTCGTGTGGCGGGGCATGCGATCCGAACCCCGCCTGTACGTGCTGGCGGTGGGCGCCTCGGCGGTGTTCGGCGCGGCCACGGTGGCGGTGAGCCGCGCGGTCGGCTGGGCCACCGACGCCGTCGTCGTGCCCGCCGTCGCGGGGGACACCGCCGCGCAGGGGCGCATCTGGCTGGCCGGCCTCGTGCTCGCCGCCGTCGCCCTCACCCTCGCCCTCGGCGTCGCCGGCCGGCGTGTCTGGGCGGGCTACGGGTTCGCGGCCATCCAGGCGCACCACCGACGCGGCCTGTCCGGGCAGTACCTGCGCCTGCCGGTCTCCTGGCACCGCGCGCACCCGGCAGGGCGGCTCCTGTCGGCGGCGAGCGCCGACGTCGAGGCCGCCACCGGCGTGTTCAACCCGCTGCCCTTCGCGCTCGGCGTCGTCGTGATGATCGCCGTCGCCGCCGGGATGCTCCTGGCGGTCGACGTGTGGCTCGCCGTCGCGGCGCTCCTGGTCGTCCCGGCCGCCGTCGCCGCGAACGTCGTGTTCCAGCGGCACATGACGCCCGCCGTGACGCGCGCGCAGCAGCTGCGCGCCGAGGTGGCCGACGTCGCGCACGAGTCGTTCGAAGGGGCGCTCCTGGTCAAGTCGCTCGGCACCGCCGGCCGGGAGGAGGCCCGGTTCGCGGAGCGTACGGACGCGCTGCGGGCCGCCAACGTGCGCGTCGGCACGGTGCGGGCGATGTTCGACCCGGTCATCGAGCTGCTGCCGTCCCTGGGCACGCTCGTCGTGCTCGGCGTGGGGACCTGGCGGGCGTCGGTCGGGGCCGTCGACACGGGCGACGTCGTCACCGCCGCCTACCTGCTGACCGTCATGGCGGTGCCCGTGCGCGCGTTCGGCTGGGTCCTCGGTGAGCTGCCGCGCGCCCTCGTGGGCTACGACCGGATCGCCGGGGTGCTCGACGCCCCGGTCACCCTCGTGGCCGGCGAGCACGCCCTGCCCCGGGCGGGGGGCGGGCTGGGGGTGCGGCTCGACGGCGTCGGCGTCGACGTCCCGGCGGCCGGGGCCACGTCCACGCTGCTCGACGGCGTGGACCTCGACGTGGCGCCCGGCGCCACCGTCGCCGTGGTGGGCAGCACCGGGGCGGGCAAGACCACCCTGGTGTCGCTGCTCGCCCGGCTGAGCGACCCCACCCGGGGACGGGTGCTGCTCGACGGGGCCGACGTGCGGGACCTCGCCGCCGGCGAGATCCCCGCGCAGGTCGCGCTCGTCACCCAGCAGACCTTCGTCTTCGAGGACACCGTCCGCGCGAACGTCAGCCTCGCCGACGTCGGGGACGACGGCGCGCCCGACGACGCCGCCGTCTGGGAGGCGCTGCGCGTGGCCCGCGTGGACGACGTCGTGCGCGAGCTGCCGGGCGGGCTCGACGCACCCCTCGGCGAGCGGGGCGCCAACCTGTCGGGCGGCCAGCGGCAGCGGCTCGCCATCGCGCGGGCGCTGGTCCGCCGGCCACGGCTGCTCGTGCTGGACGACGCCACCTCGGCGGTTGACCCGCGCGTGGAGTCGGAGATTCTCGGCTCCCTGTCCAGCGTGCGTGCCGCCGACGGTGCACGCGCCACGACGGTCGTCATGGTCGCCTACCGCATGTCGTCGGTCGCGCTGGCCGACGTCGTGGTGCACCTGGAGGGCGGGCGCGTGGTCGACGTCGGCCGGCACGAGGAGCTGCTCGACCGCGACGACGGGTACCGAGCGCTGGCCACCGCCTACGAGCGGGAGACCGCCCGGCGGGCACGCGAGGTCGCGGACGAGCGGGCCGCCGGGCAGGACGTGGACGACGCCGGACCGGAGCAGGACGGGGAGGGGGCCGCATGAGCGAGTCGCGCATCGCCGCCGCCAGCGACCTGGGCGTGCTCGCCACCCTCCGCCGAGGCGTGCAGATCTCCCCGCAGATCGTCGACGGCCTGTGGGTCACGCTGGCGCTCGCGGTCCTGGCCGCCGCGGGGCGCGTCGTCGTGCCCGTCGCGGTGCAGCGCACGATCGACGACGGCATCCTCGCCGCGGGTGGTCCCGACGCCGGGCGCGTCGCCCTGCTCACGGGGCTGGCCGCGGGGGCGGTGGTCGTCGCCGGCCTGTGCACGGCCGTGGTCAACGTGCGGCTGTTCCGCCGCACGGAGGCCGGCCTGGCGGCGCTGCGCGTGCAGGCGTTCCGGCACGTGCACGACCTGTCCACGCTGGCGCAGGGGACGGAGCGGCGGGGCGCGCTGGTGTCGCGGGTGACCTCCGACGTCGACACGATCTCGCTGTTCGTCCAGTGGGGCGGCATCCAGCTGCTCGTCTCCACGCTGCAGGTCCTCGTCGCCACGGCACTCATGGCGGTGTACTCCTGGCAGCTGACCCTCGTGGTGTGGGCGTGCTTCGTCCCGCTGTTCCTCCTGCTGCGCCGGGCGCAGGGCTCGGTCAACCGGGCCTACGCGGCCGTGCGGCAGGCCGTCGGCGCGATGCTCGGCGCGATCTCCGAGGCCGTGGTCGGCGCCGAGACCGTGCGTGCCTACGGCGTGGCCCGCCGCACGGGCCGCCGGGTGGACGCGGCGATCGAGGAGACCCGCGCGACACAGGCTCGCGCCCAGCTCCTCGTGTCGACCGTGTTCTCGAGCGGTGTGCTGGTCGCCAACCTGGTGCTCGCCGTGGTGGTGGTCGTCGGCACCCTGCTCGGGGTGGGCGGGGGGCTCACGGCGGGGCAGGTGGTGGCGTTCCTGTTCCTGGTGCAGCTCTTCACCGGGCCCGTGCAGCAGGCCACCGAGATCCTCAACGAGCTGCAGAACGCGGTGGCCGGCTGGCGGCGCGTGCTCGCCGTCCTGGAGACGCCGGTCGACGTGGCGGAGGCCGCGGACGCCGAGCCCAGCCCGCGCGGCCCCGCGGCGGTGACGCTGCGGGGTGTCCGGTTCGCGTACCCGGGCGGCCCGGAGGTGCTGCACGGGGTGGACCTGGAGATCCCCGCGCGCCGCAAGGTCGCCGTCGTCGGGCGGACGGGGTCCGGCAAGACGACGGTGGCCAAGCTCGTCACCCGGCTCATGGACCCGACCGCGGGCCAGGTGCTGCTGGACGGTGCCGACCTGCGCGGCCTGACCCTCGACTCGCTGCGGGAACGCGTGGTCCTGGTGCCCCAGGAGGGCTTCCTCTTCGACGGCACGGTCGCGGAGAACGTGGCGTACGGCCTGCGGGGCGACGACGCCGCGACCGGGGCGGGGGGTGCCGCGGTGGCAGCACGGGTCGCGGAGGCGGTCGACGCGCTCGGGCTGACGGACTGGGTCGCGGGCCTGCCGCAGGGCCTGGCGACCCCGGTCGGGCAGCGCGGCGAGGGGCTCAGCGCGGGGGAGCGGCAGCTGGTCGCGATCGCCCGCGCCTACCTCGCCGCGCCGGACCTGCTGGTGCTGGACGAGGCCACCTCCGCCGTGGACCCCGCCGCCGAGGTCCGGATCGCGCGGGCGCTGGACTCGCTGACCTCGGGCCGGTCCACCCTGACGATCGCGCACCGCCTCTCGACTGCCGAGGCGAGCGACCTCGTCGTGGTCGTCGACGAGGGCCGGGTGGTCGAGGTCGGCGGGCACGCCGAGCTGGCCGCGGCGGGCGGCGTGTACGCCCGGATGCACGCGAGCTGGGTGGCGCAGACGCGCTGAGCCTCCCGGGCCGCGGGCGGGGGACGCTGACCGGCGGACCTCGTCCCGAGGGGCGTCGCCGACGTGTCAAGATGCTCGGGTGACCACGCCCGCCCTCCCCGACGCACCCCTCGGCGCCGCGCACGACACCGTGCACGGCACCGCGCACGACGCCTCGCTCGACCCGGCGGTCGCGGCACGGCTCAAGCGCGACGAGCACGGCCTCGTCGCCGCTGTCGTGCAGCAGCACGACTCGGGCGAGGTGCTCATGCTGGGCTGGATGGACGACGAGGCGCTGCGCCGCACCCTCACCGAGGGCAGGGTGACGTTCTGGAGCCGGTCGCGGCAGGAGTACTGGCGCAAGGGGGACACCTCCGGGCACGCCCAGCTCGTGCGGTCCGTCGCCCTGGACTGCGACGGCGACGCCCTGCTCGTGCGCGTGCACCAGGTGGGCGCCGCGTGCCACACCGGCACCCGCACCTGCTTCGAGGCGGGCGGGGACCTGGGAGCCGTCGTCGCGCCCCTCCCGCCCGCGAGCCCGACCCCCGCCGACAGCCCGACCGACACCACCCAGGAGGACCGGTGACCACGCCCGCCGTCACGCAGCCCCACCCCGCCCCCGAGGCCGCCCCCGTGGCAGGCCCCTCGGCGCAGGACCTGGCGTGGGGCGCGACGTGGCCGGGCCTGGGCACGTTCCGCGCGCTGGCCGCCGACCGGCGCGTGATCCCCGTGGTGCGGCGCGTGCTGGCCGACGACGTGACCCCGGTCGGCCTTTACCGCACCCTCGCGCAGGACCGCCCGGGCACCTTCGTGCTGGAGTCCGCCGAGTCGTCGGGGGGCTGGTCGCAGTGGTCCTTCGTCGGGGTCGACTCGCGAGCCACCCTGACCGCCCGTGACGGGCAGGCCGTGTGGCACGGTGACGTGCCCGCCGGCATCCCCACCGAGGGCGACGTCGTCGACGTGCTCGGCGCGGCGCTGGAGGCGCTGCGCACGCCGCCCGTCGAGGGGCTCCCGCCGCTGACGGGCGGGCTCACCGGCGCGCTCGGGTGGGACGTCGTGCGGCACTGGGAGCCGACGCTCCCGGCGAACGCCCCCGACGAGCTCGGCGTGCCGGAGGTCGCCCTGAGCCTCGCGACCGACCTCGTCGCGATCGACCACCACACCGGCACCGTGTGGCTCATCGCCAACGCGATCAACGGCGACGGCACCGACGAGCGCGTGGACGAGGCGCACGCCGACGCCGTGGCCCGCCTCGACGCGATGCAGGCGCGCCTCGCCGCCCCGGCTCCCGCCGTGCCGACGGTGCTGCGCAGCCCGGACGAGGTGGCCGAGCCCGACCTCGAGTTCCGCTCCACGCGGGCAGAGTTCGAGGCGGCGGTGCGATCGGGCCAGGAGGCGATCCGCGACGGCGAGGTGTTCCAGGTGGTGCTCTCCCAGCGCCTCGGCCTGGACTGCCCGGCGGCGCCGCTGGACGTCTACCGGGCGCTGCGCACCATCAACCCCAGCCCGTACATGTACTACTTCCGCCTCACCGGGCCGGACGGGCGGGAGCTCTCCGTCGTCGGGTCCAGCCCGGAGACGCTGGTGAAGGTGACCGACGGGCACGTGACGACGTACCCGATCGCCGGCTCGCGTCCGCGCGGGGCCACGGTGGAGGAGGACGTCGCGCTCGGTGAGGAGCTGCTCGCCGACCCGAAGGAGCGCGCAGAGCACCTCATGCTGGTCGACCTGTCGCGCAACGACCTCGTCAAGGTGTGCGAGCCGACGTCGGTCGAGGTGGTCGAGTTCATGGCCACCCGCCGGTTCAGCCACATCATGCACCTGTGCTCCACCGTCGTCGGCCGGCTGCGGGCCGGTGCGACGGCGCTCGACACGCTGCGCGCGACGTTCCCCGCGGGCACCCTCTCCGGGGCGCCCAAGCCGCGGGCGATCGCGCTGATCGACGAGCTCGAGCCCGCGTCCCGCGGGATCTACGGCGGCACCGTCGGGTACTTCGACTTCGGCGGCAACATGGACATGGCCATCGCGATCCGCACGGCGTGCATCCGCGACGGCCGGGCGTGGGTGCAGGCCGGCGGCGGGATCGTCGCGGACTCGGTGCCCGCGCTGGAGTACGAGGAGTCGCGCAACAAGGCGGCCGCCGCGGTGCGCGCCGTGCAGCTGGCCGCGCGGTTCCGGGCGCTGTGAGCCGTGCGCACGACTGACGGGCAGGACGGACGGACAGGGCAGATGGACGGTACGGACGACATCGACCACATCGACGAGGCAGCGGGCACGGCCGGCCCCCACCCCACCCGGGGCCGCGGGCCGCTGCGTGCACGGTCGCGCGCGGTGTGGGCGGTGGTCGCCGTCGGCGGGCTCACCCTGGCGACGGCGTCGCCCACCTGGGTGAGCACCACCGTGTCGACGGCGCTCGAGCCGACGGTGGACATCACCGTGCCGGGCACGACGGCGGCACCTGCGGTCGCCGCTGCCGCGCTCGTGGTCGTCGCCGGCGGCGTCGCGCTCGCGATCGCCGGCCGCGCGGCGCGCTGGGTGGCGCTCGTCGTGGTCGCCCTGGCGGGCGCCCTCGCCGCGGCGTCGGCACTGACCGTGCTGGCCGACCCGCTGCCCGCCGCGACCACGGGGGCCTCGGACACGGCCGGGGTGACGGACCTCACCTCACCGGTCGCGGTGGCGGTGTGGCCGTGGCTGACCGTCGTGCTCGGCGCCCTGGCGGTGGTCGTCGTGGTGCTCGCCGCCGCCGGCGCCCCGGCCTGGGGAGCGACGTCCGGGCGCCACGAGCGCGCGCCCGCGACGCCTCGGGCGGGCGCTGCCGAGACCGGTGCCCGGCCCGCGGCCACGGCCCCGGGCGCGACGGGGGCGGCGCAGGACGCCGACGAGGCCGGACAGCACGACCCGCACGACGCCTGGGACGCGCTCTCCCGGGGCACGGACCCGTCCGCGGACCGCTAGGCTGGACCGCGCACCACGTCACGAAAGGGCATCACATTCCAATGACCGACAACCGCAACGCCGAGGTCGCCTACCTGCCCCCGGCCGTCCCGCCCACGAACCACGGCCACACCACCGCCGCGTGGACGGCGATGATCGGCATCATGGTGGGCGTGGCCGTCGGCGCCGTGGGGATGCTCCCCGACGTCTCCGACGTGTTGGTCTGGGTGGGCGCCGTGATCGTCGCGGGCGCCCTGGTGCTCGGCGCCGTGCTGCGCAACCTGGGCTTCGGCCAGGCGAAGCCGGGCGTGACGCCCCGCAAGGCGAGCTCGCGCCACTGAGCGCAGGACCTGACGTGCCACGGCGCGCGGCCTCCGCGAGGAGGGTGCGCGCCGTCGGCGTCCCACCGGCGTCTCACGGTCGGAGACGTGTCCGGGCCGTCCCGCGGACGGGCCTACGATGGCTGGCAGGACGTCGGTGCGGCGTCACGGGACGGGGAGGCAGACCATGACGGTCCTGGAGGACATCGTCGCGGGGGTCCGCGAGGACCTCGCGGTGCGCCAGGCGCGGACGTCGCTCGACGAGCTCAAGGAGCGCGCAGCACGCGTGCCCGGCGCGCTCGAGTGCTGCGGACGCCTGCTCTCGGAGGACCGGGTCGCGGTGATCGCCGAGGTGAAGCGATCCAGCCCCAGCAAGGGCGACCTGGCACCGATCTCCGACCCGGCGGCCCTGGCCGAGGAGTACGCCCGCGGCGGCGCCAGCGTGATCTCCGTGCTCACGGAGCAGCGGCGGTTCGGCGGCAGCCTCGCCGACCTCGACGCGGTGCGCTCCCGGGTGGACGTCCCGGTGCTGCGCAAGGACTTCGTCGTCACGCCTTACCAGGTGTGGGAGGCGCGCGCCCACGGGGCGGACCTGGTCCTGCTGATCGTCGCGGCCCTGGAGCAGACCGTGCTGACGTCGCTGATCGAGCGGGTGCACTCGCTCGGCATGACGGCGCTGGTCGAGGCCCACACCGCGGACGAGGTGCGCCGGGCGCTGGACGCCGGCGCCCGCGTCGTCGGGGTCAACGCCCGTGACCTCAAGACCCTCGAGGTAGACCGCTCGACCTTCGCGCGGCTCGCCCCGCTCATCCCGGACGACGTCGTGCGCGTCGCCGAGTCGGGCGTGCGCGGACCGCACGACGTGCTCGACTACGCGCGCTCGGGCGCGCACGCCGTCCTCGTCGGGGAGGCGCTGGTCACCGACGGTGCGCCGCGCCGCTCCGTCGCCGACCTGGTCGCCGCGGGGCAGCACCCCGCCCTGTGGTCGGTCCGCCCGGCGGCCCAGCCGTGACGTCCGCCCGGACGGCCCGCGGCGGGCCGCTCCGGTGGTCGTAGGACGCCGCACCGCCGAGGTCCTGCCGACCGGTACCCTCGGACGACCCTTCATGCAGACCCGCCGAGCGGTGACGACGAGAGACGGAGGACCCGTGCCCGAACAACCCGTACGGGAGGCGCTGACCGAGACCCTGGCGCACCAGGTGCTCGGGCGGCTGGCGGACGTCGAGGGCCCGTACTTCGGGCAGTTCGGCGGCCGATTCGTGCCCGAGGCCCTGATCGCCGCGCTCGACGAGCTCGAGACCGAGTACCGCAAGGCGCTGGGCGACCCCGCCTTCACCGACGAGCTGGCCCGGCTGCACCGTGAGTACACCGGCCGTCCGTCGCCCCTGACGGAGGTGCCCCGCTTCGCCGCGCACGCCGGCGGCCAGCGGGTCTTCCTCAAGCGCGAGGACCTCAACCACACGGGGTCGCACAAGATCAACAACGTGCTCGGCCAGGCGCTGCTGGTCAAGCGGATGGGCAAGACCCGCGTGATCGCGGAGACCGGCGCCGGCCAGCACGGCGTCGCCACCGCCACCGCGGCCGCCCTGCTCGACCTCGAGTGCGTCGTGTACATGGGCGAGGAGGACACGCAGCGCCAGGCGCTCAACGTCGCCCGGATGCGGCTGCTCGGCGCCGAGGTGATCCCGGTCAAGATCGGGTCGCGCACCCTCAAGGACGCGATCAACGAGGCGCTGCGCGACTGGGTGGCCAACGTCGAGACCACCCACTACCTGCTGGGCACGGTCACGGGGCCGCACCCGTTCCCGGAGATGGTGCGCGAGTTCCACCGCATCATCGGCGAGGAGGCGCGCGCCCAGATCCTCGAGCGCGCCGGGCGCCTGCCCGACGTCGTCGCGGCGTGCGTGGGTGGCGGGTCGAACGCGCTGGGCATCTTCAACGCGTTCCTCGACGACGAGGGCGTCGCGCTCTACGGGTTCGAGGCGGGCGGCGAGGGCGTCGAGTCCGGTCGGCACGCCGCGCGGTTCTCCGGCGGCGCCCCGGGCGTGCTGCACGGCGCCCGCTCCTACCTGCTGCAGGACGACGACGGCCAGACGCTGCCGAGCCACTCCGTCTCGGCGGGCCTGGACTACCCGAGCGTGGGGCCGGCGCACTCGTGGCTGCACGACCTGGGCCGGGCCACGTACGAGCCCGTGACCGACGACGAGGCCATGGAGGCGTTCCGCCTCCTGTGCCGCACCGAGGGGATCATCCCCGCGATCGAGTCCGCGCACGCCCTCGCCGGGGCGCTGCGCGTCGGCCGGGCCGCCGCGGAGGCGGGTCGCACCGACGAGATCGTCCTGGTGAACCTGTCGGGTCGCGGCGACAAGGACGTGGCGACCGCGGCGCGCTGGTTCGGGCTTCTCGACGAGCAGGCCGACGCCGACGCCCCGGGGACGCCGGAGGGGGACCAGTGAGCACCAGCACCGACGCCGCACCGACGGCCGTGTCGCCGGCGGCCTCGCCCACGGCCGCGCGGCTCGACGCCCTGCGTGCCGAGGGGCGCGCGGCCCTCGTCGGCTACCTGCCCGTCGGCTTCCCCGACGTGGACCGCTCGGTCGAGGCCGTCCTGGCGATGGTCGAGGCCGGGGTGGACGTCGTCGAGATCGGCGTCCCGTACACCGACCCCGTCATGGACGGGCCCGTGATCCAGCGTGCCGCGGAGTCGGCGCTGGCCGGCGGGGCACGGGTCCGCGACGTCTTCCGCGTGGTGGAGGCCGTGGCCGAGAGCTCGGGCGGCCGGGTGCCGGCCCTCGTGATGACGTACTGGAACGTGGTGCTGCGCCAGGGTGTCGACGTGTTCGCGCGCGACCTCGCCGGCGCCGGCGGCGCGGGCCTCATCACTCCCGACCTGATCCCCGACGAGGGCAAGGAGTGGATCGCCGCCTCCGACGCGCACGGGCTCGACCGCGTCTTCCTCGTCGCCCCCAGCTCCACCCCCGAGCGGCTGGCGCTGACCGCGCGCGCCTCGCGCGGCTTCGTGTACGCGGCGTCGACGATGGGCGTGACCGGAGCGCGGGCCCAGGTGGGCCCGCGGGCCGAGCAGCTCGTCGCGGACACCCGCGCGGCCGGCGCCGAGCACGTGTGCGTCGGTCTCGGCGTCTCGACGGGCGACCAGGCGGCGGAGGTCGGCCGGTACGCCGACGGCGTCATCGTCGGGTCGGCCTTCGTGCGCCCGCTGCTCACCGACCAGCCCTGGTCGCAGCGCCTCGACGCCCTGCGGGCGACGGTGGCGGACCTCGCCGACGGCGTGCGCCGGTCGCGCCGGGAGCCGGCCCTGCCCTCGGAGGAGCGTCCGTGAGCCCCGTGATCCTCGCGGCGTCCGTGCACGCCGCCGTCCCGAGCCCGCCGCAGCACACCTGGTACCTCGGCCCGGTCCCGATCCGGGCGTACGCGCTCGCCATCCTGGCGGGCATCGCGGTCGCGATCTGGATCACCACGAAGCGCTGGGTCGCCCGGGGCGGCGTGGCGGACGACGTGCTCGACATCGCGTTCTGGGCCGTGCCGTTCGGCATCGTCGGCGGCCGGCTGTACCACGTGATCAGCACCCCGGAGCCCTACTGGGGCGAGGGCGGGGACCCGGTACGGGCCCTGTACGTGTGGGAGGGCGGCCTGGGGATCTGGGGCGCCGTCGCGCTCGGCGCCATCGGGGCGCTCATCGGCTGCCGCCGCAAGGGCGTGCGGCTGAGCAGCTTCGCCGACGCCCTGGCCCCTGGCCTGCTCGTGGCGCAGGCGATCGGGCGCCTCGGGAACTGGTTCAACCAGGAGCTCTTCGGTGCCCCCACGACCCTGCCCTGGGGCCTGCGGATCGACCCGCAGTACCTCCCGATCGACCCGTCCACGGGCGCGGCGTACGCCGAGGGGACGCTCTTCCACCCCACGTTCCTGTACGAGCTGCTCTGGAACCTCGCCGCGGCGGCGTTCCTGGTCTGGCTCGACCGTCGGTACAGGCTCGGTCATGGGCGGGTATTCTGGGCCTACGTCGCGCTCTACACTCTCGGCAGGGTGTGGATCGAGATGCTCCGCATCGACACCGCCGAGCACGTGCTCGGGCTGCGTCTGAACGTGTGGACGTCGATCATCGTGGGCCTCGGGGCCCTCGTCGCGTTCGTCCTCATCGGCAGGCGTCACCCGGAGCGGGAGGACGGGGTCGAGCTGCCGGGTCGCGGACGCGGCGGGCAGGTGGGGGAGCAGGACACCCGGGACGGGTCGGCGCAGGCCGACGCGGACGACCAGCAGAACACCGAGCTCGACACCTCGAGCACCGCGCACGCCGGGGCCGCCACGGGCGCCCCCGGCCGGGACGACCGCCGCGACAGCGGTGGCGGCCCGCACCGTGCCGACACGGACGGCGCCGGACCCGACCAGGGTCCGGCCGGCCGCGCCTGAGGCGACTCCCTCCCGGGGTACCACCCGGGTGGGGCGCCTGATGTTTCCGACGGGCCGACGACGTCCCGACCACCATTGAGCATGACGCGCCCGCGTGCGGGCGTGCAGGAGGACGGTGTTGATGACCACGCCGCAGCATCGGGTCGCGCGGCCCTCGGCCCAGGGCCTCTACGACCCCACGGCAGAGCACGACGCGTGCGGTGTCGCGTTCGTCGCGACCCTGCGAGGGACGCCCGGCCGAGACATCGTGGACGCGGGCCTGACGGCCCTGCTGAACCTCGACCACCGCGGAGCGGTGGGCGCCGAGGAGAACAGCGGTGACGGGGCAGGGATCCTCACGCAGATCCCGGACGCCTTCGTCCGCGACGTCGTCGCGGCGGAGCTCCCGCCCGCCGGCCACTACGCGATCGGCATGGCCTTCCTGCCGCAGGACGTGGCCGAGGCCGACGCCCTCGCGCGCCAGTTCGAGGCGATCGCGGCGGAGGAGAAGCTCGACGTGCTCGCGTGGCGCGACGTGCCGGTGACGGCCGACCTGGTCGGCCCGACGGCACGCGCGTCGATGCCCCTGTTCCGGCAGGTCGTCGTCGCGGCGCCGTCGCGCGAGCTGGCGGGCCTCGAGCTCGACCGGCGCACGTACCGCCTGCGCAAGCGCGCGCAGCACGAGCTGGACCTGTTCCTCGCGTCCCTGTCGAGCCGCACCCTGACGTACAAGGGCATGCTCACGACCGCGCAGCTCGAGCCGTTCTTCCCGGACCTGTCCGACCCGCGCTACGCGTCGGAGATCGCGCTGGTCCACTCGCGCTTCTCCACGAACACGTTCCCGTCATGGCCCCTGGCGCAGCCGTTCCGGCTCGTGGCGCACAACGGCGAGATCAACACGGTGCGCGGCAACCGCAACTGGATGGCCGCCCGCGAGGGGACGCTGGCCAGCGAGGAGCTCGGCGACCTCACGTCGCTCCTGCCGGTGTGCACGGAGGGCTCCAGCGACTCCGCGAGCCTCGACGAGGTGCTGGAGCTGCTCCACCTGGGCGGGCGCTCCCTGCCCCACGCGGTGCTGATGATGCTCCCGGAGGCGTGGGAGAACCACGCCGAGATGGACCCCGCGCGCCGGGCGTTCTACCAGTACCACGCGAACCTCATCGAGCCCTGGGACGGGCCCGCCTGCCTCACGTTCACGGACGGCACGCTCATCGGTGCGGTCCTGGACCGCAACGGGCTGCGCCCGGGGCGCTACTGGGTCACGGAGGACGGGCTCGTCGTGCTCGCGTCCGAGGCCGGTGTCCTCGACCTCGACCCGGCCACGATCGTGCGCAAGGGCCGCCTGGAGCCGGGCCGCATGTTCCTGGTCGATACCGCCCAGGGACGGATCGTCGAGGACGACGAGCTCAAGTCGCAGCTCGCCGCCCAGCGCCCCTACGCGCGCTGGATCGAGGAGAACTCGATCTCGCTCGAGTCGCTGCCCGAGCGTGAGCACGTGGCGCACAGCCCGGCCTCGGTGCAGCGGCGCCAGCGGGCCTTCGGCTACACCTCCGAAGAGCTCAAGATCATCCTGACCCCGATGGCGAACCAGGGCGCGGAGCCCCTCGGCGCCATGGGGTCGGACACGCCGGTGGCCGTGCTCTCCAGCCGGCCGCGCCTGCTGTTCGACTACTTCACGCAGATGTTCGCGCAGGTGACCAACCCGCCGCTGGACGCGATCCGCGAGGAGCTCGTCACGTCGATCGGCGGCGCGATCGGTCCCGAGCCGAACCTGCTGTCGGACGACCCGAAGCACGCGCGCAAGCTCGTGCTGCCGTTCCCGGTGCTCGACAACGACGAGCTGGCCAAGATCGTGCGCATCGACCGCGACGAGCGCCTCGAGGGCGAGTTCCGGGCGCACATGGTCCGGGGCCTGTACGAGGTCTCGGGCGGCGGACGTGCGCTCCAGGCCCGCCTCGAGGAGATCTTCGCCGAGGTCGACGCCGAGATCGAGGCGGGGGCCACGCACATCGTGCTGTCCGACCGTGACTCGGACTCCGAGCTGGCGCCGATCCCGTCGCTGCTGCTCACGAGCGCCGTGCACCACCACCTCCTGCGCCGGCAGACCCGCACGCGGATCTCGCTGGTCGTCGAGGCGGGGGACGTGCGCGAGGTGCACCACGTCGCGCTCCTCATCGGCTACGGCGCGGCGGCGGTCAACCCGTACCTCGCCATGGAGACGGTCGAGGACCTCGCGCTGCGCGGGTACCTCGACGTCAGCCCCGAGAAGTCCGTCGCGAACCTCATCAAGGCCCTCGGCAAGGGCGTGCTCAAGGTGATGAGCAAGATGGGCATCTCGACGATCATGTCGTACCGGGGCGCCCAGATCTTCGAGGCCGTCGGGCTCTCGCACGAGCTGGTGGACGACTACTTCACGGGGACGACCAGCCGGCTCGCCGGCATCGGGCTCGACGTCATCGCGGCCGAGGTCGCGGCGCGCCACGCCGAGGCGTACCCGGCGTCGGGCAACCACAAGCCCCACCAGCGACTCACGAGCGGCGGCGAGTACCAGTGGCGCCGGGACGGCGAGGAGCACCTGTTCGACCCGGAGACCGTGTTCCGGCTCCAGCACGCCACGCGCACGGGCCGGATGGACATCTTCCGGCAGTACACGCGTCGCGTGGACGAGCAGTCGCGCCGGCTCATGACGCTGCGCGGCCTCCTGCGGTTCACGCCCGACCGTGAGCCGGTCCCGATCGACGAGGTCGAGCCGGTCAGCGAGATCGTCAAGCGGTTCAACACCGGCGCGATGTCCTACGGGTCGATCTCGGCCGAGGCCCACGAGACCCTCGCGATCGCCATGAACCGTCTCGGCGGGCGGTCCAACACCGGTGAGGGTGGCGAGGACCCGGAGCGCCTGTACGACCCCGAGCGTCGCTCGCGGGTCAAGCAGATCGCGTCCGGCCGGTTCGGCGTGACGAGCGAGTACCTCACGCACGCGGACGACATCCAGATCAAGCTCGCCCAGGGCGCGAAGCCGGGCGAGGGCGGCCAGCTGCCCGGCCCCAAGGTGTACCCCTGGGTCGCCCGGACGCGGCACTCCACGCCCGGCGTCGGCCTCATCTCGCCGCCGCCGCACCACGACATCTACTCGATCGAGGACCTGGCGCAGCTGATCCACGACGCCAAGAACGCCAACCCGTCGGCCCGTGTGCACGTGAAGCTCGTCTCCGAGTTCGGCGTCGGCACCGTGGCCACGGGCGTGTCCAAGGCGCACGCGGACGTCGTGCTCATCTCCGGCCACGACGGCGGTACGGGCGCGAGCCCGCTGACGTCGCTCAAGCACGCGGGGACGCCCTGGGAGATCGGCCTGGCCGAGACTCAGCAGACCCTCGTGCTGAACAACCTGCGCGACCGCATCGTGGTGCAGGTGGACGGCCAGATGAAGACCGGGCGCGACGTCGTCGTGGCCGCGCTGCTGGGCGCCGAGGAGTTCGGCTTCGCCACGGCGCCGATGGTGGTCTCCGGCTGCGTCATGATGCGCGTCTGCCACCTCGACACCTGCCCGGTGGGCGTCGCGACGCAGAACCCGGAGCTGCGCAAGCGGTTCACGGGCAAGCCCGAGTTCGTGGTGAACTTCTTCGAGTTCATCGCGCAGGAGGTCCGCGAGCACCTGGCGTCGCTCGGCTTCCGCTCGATCGAGGAGGCCGTGGGTCACGTCGAGGCGCTCGACACCCGCAAGGCCGTGGACCACTGGAAGGCAGAGGGCCTGGACCTGGCCCCGGTGCTCGCCGCCCCGTCGGCGGCGGACGGCGCCGTCCTGCACCAGGCGGTGACACAGGACCACGGTCTGGCCAAGGCGCTCGACAACCAGCTGATCGACCAGGCGCGGCCCGCGCTCGAGGACGCGCTGCCGGTGCGGATCGAGCTTCCCGTGCGCAACGTCAACCGGACGGTCGGCACCATGCTCGGCCACGAGGTGACCAAGCGGTACCGCGGCGCCGGCCTGCCGGACGACACGATCGACGTCACCCTCACGGGCTCCGCCGGCCAGTCGCTCGGCGCGTTCCTCCCGCACGGGGTGACGCTGCGCCTGTACGGCGACGCCAACGACTACGTCGGCAAGGGCCTGTCGGGCGGCCGCATCGTGGTCCGCCCGGACCGTTCGGCCGTGCTCGAGGGTGCTGCCAACGTGGTGGCGGGCAACGTCATCGGCTACGGCGCGACCTCGGGCGAGATCCTGCTGCGCGGTCGCGTCGGCGAGCGTTTCGGCGTGCGCAACTCGGGCGCCACGCTGGTCGTGGAGGGCGTGGGCGACCACGGCTGCGAGTACATGACCGGTGGCACCGTGCTGGTGCTCGGCCCGACGGGCCGCAACTTCGGCGCGGGCATGTCGGGTGGTGTCGCGTACGTGCTCAACCTGCGCGACGTGGCGATGAACACGCAGTCGGTGGCCGCGGGCGAGCTCCAGGTGGGGCCGCTCGACGACGCCGACTGGGACAGCGTGCGCGCCCTGCTGGAGCGGCACCTCGCGGAGACCGGCTCGCCCGTGGCGGCCGAGCTCCTCGAGGACGACGGCGCGCGGGCGCGGTTCTCGCGGGTGCTGCCCGCGGGCTGGGCCCGCGTGCGGGCGGCGCTGGCCGAGGCCGAGGCCGCCGGGAAGACGCTGGGCGAGGGCGACGACTTCGACCCGGCGATGTGGGAGCAGATCATGGAGGTGGCGCGTGGCTGACCCCCGCGGATTCCTGAAGGTGCGGGAGCGCGAGCTCCCGCCGAACCGCCCGGTCGAGGTGCGGCTGCGTGACTGGAAGGACACGCACGCCCACCGGGAGGACGGGCAGCCGTTCCTCAAGGAGCAGGCGGGACGCTGCATGGACTGCGGCATCCCGTTCTGCCACCAGGGCTGCCCGTTGGGCAACCTGATCCCGGAGTGGAACGACCTGGTGTGGCGCGGTCAGTGGGCCGACGCCGTGGAGCGTCTGCACGCGACCAACAACTTCCCCGAGTTCACCGGTCGCGTCTGCCCGGCGCCCTGCGAGACCAGCTGCGTGCTCGGCATCAACCAGCCCGCGGTGACGATCAAGAACGTCGAGGTCTCGATCATCGACGAGGCGTTCGCCCGCGGCCTGGTCACGCCCCAGGTCCCGCAGCGCCTCACGGGCTCGACCGTGGCCGTGGTGGGGTCCGGCCCCGCGGGCCTGGCGGCGGCCCAGCAGCTGACCCGGGCGGGCCACACCGTCGTCGTGTACGAGCGCGACGACGCCATCGGTGGCCTGCTGCGCTACGGCATCCCGGACTTCAAGCTGGAGAAGCTCCACATCGAGCGCCGGCTGGCGCAGATGGAGGCCGAGGGCACCCGGTTCCGCCCGGGCGTCGCCATCGGGCGTGACATCACGTGGGACGCGCTGCGCCGCCGGTTCGACGCCGTCGTGGTGGCCACCGGCGCGACCGTGCCGCGCGACCTGGCGCTGCCGGGCCGCGACCTGCCGGGCATCCACTTCGCGATGGACTTCCTCACGCCGGCGAACAAGGCCGCGGCGGGGAACCCCGTCGAGGGCGCCCCGACGGCCGAGGGCAAGCACGTCGTGATCATCGGCGGCGGCGACACGGGCTCGGACTGCCTGGGCACCTCGCTGCGCCAGGGTGCGGCGAGCGTGACGACCCTGGCGATCGGCAAGAAGCCGCCGCTCGAGCGTCCGGCGGGCCAGCCGTGGCCGACCGACCCGATCGTGTTCGAGGTCTCCACGTCTCACGAGGAGGGTGGGGAGCGCAGCTACCTGGCCTCGACGGTAGAATTCGTGGGCGGCGAGGACGGGAACGTCCGGGCCCTGCGGGTCGCGGAGACGGAGTACCTGCCGGACGGCCGCCGGGTGCCCCGGGCGGGCACCGAGCGGGAGATCCCCGCCGACCTGGTCCTGATCGCGATGGGCTTCACCGGTCCGGAGACGGACGAGCTGGTCACCCAGACCGGCGCGGAGCTCACCACCCGCGGGCTGGTCCGGCGCGGCGACGACTACGCCACCAGCCTGCCCGGCGTGTACGCGACGGGCGACGCGGGTCGCGGGCAGTCCCTGATCGTCTGGGCGATCGCGGAGGGCCGTGCGACGGCGGCCGCGGTCGACGCCTACCTGCAGGGCAGCAGCGAGCTGCCCGCGCCGGTGGGCCCGCGGACGGTCGCGCTGCGAGGATAAGAAGTAGAACGAAGAAGCAGTACCCGGGTGCCGATCGGCACCCGGGGGCCGCCCC
>NZ_JBSHCR010000028.1:0-1647 GCF_053615895.1 Isoptericola sp. NPDC055881 | reverse complement strand
GGGCCTGCGGGGTGGGCCCGGGGCGGGTGGGCCGGGGGCGGGTGGGGCTGCTTGGTTATTACTTACAACTACTACGCTGTCCCGGGGGGCCGACCGCCCCCGGGGGGCCGCCCCGGCTCGCGCCGGGGCGGATCGACGACGAGGCTGGAGACATGCGCAGAGCGAAGATCGTGTGCACCATCGGACCCGCGACGGCGTCGCCGACCAAGCTCCGTGAGCTGGTCGACGCGGGCATGGACGTGGCCCGGATCAACCGGAGCCACGGGGAGCAGGCCGAGCACGAGGCCGTCTACCACGGTGTACGAGAGGCGGCGAAGGAGTCCGGCCGCAACGTCGCAGTCCTCGTCGACCTCCAGGGCCCCAAGATCCGGCTCGGCCGGTTCGCGGGCGACCAGAAGCACTTCCTGAACGAGGGCGACACCTTCACCATCACCACGGAGGACGTGGAGGGGACGAAGGAGCTCGTCTCGACGACCCACAAGGGTCTGGCGAAGGACGCCCGCGTCGGCGACCCGCTCCTCATCGACGACGGCAAGGTGCGCGTGCGCGTCACCGCCGTCGAGGGCCCGCGCGTCGTGACGACCGTCGAGGTCGGCGGCCCGGTCTCGAACAACAAGGGCATCAACCTCCCCGGCGTCGCGGTCTCCGTGCCGGCGCTCTCGGAGAAGGACACCGACGACCTGCGGTGGGCGCTGCGCCTCGGCGCGGACATCATCGCGCTGTCGTTCGTGCGGTCCGCCAAGGACTACGACGACGTCGCGGCGATCATGGCGGAGGAGGGCCGCACGGTCCCCGTCGTCGCCAAGATCGAGAAGCCGCAGGCGGTGGAGAACCTGGAGGAGGTCGTCGCGGCCTTCGACGGCTTCATGGTGGCGCGCGGCGACCTCGCCGTGGAGATGCCGCTGGAGCAGGTCCCGCTGGTGCAGAAGCGCATCGTGGAGCTCGCCCGCCGCAACGCCAAGCCGGTGATCGTCGCCACGCAGGTGCTGGAGTCGATGACCACCAGCCCGACGCCGACGCGCGCCGAGGCGTCCGACTGCGCCAACGCGGTGCTCGACGGCGCGGACGCGGTCATGCTCTCGGGCGAGACGAGCGTCGGTGACTACCCGATCGTCACGGTCCAGACGATGGCCCGGATCATCGAGGCCACCGAGGAGATGGGCCGCGAGCGCATCGCCCCGCTCGGCTCGTCGCCGCACACCCGCGGTGGCGTCATCACGCGGGCGGCGGCCGAGATCGGCGACTCGCTGGGCGTGAAGTACCTCGTGACCTTCACCCAGTCGGGCGACTCGGCGAAGCGCATGTCGCGCCTGCGCTCGGGCATCCCCCTGCTCGCCTTCACGCCGGAGGAGAGCGTGCGCAGCGTGCTCGCGCTCACCTGGGGCACCACCACCTACCAGGTGCCGAAGGTCGACAGCGTCGACGCGATGGTCGGCCAGGTGGACTCGACCCTGCGCGCCAACGGGCTCGCCGAGCCGGGCGACCGCGTCGTCATCGTCTCGGGTGCTCCCGTGGGCGTTCCGGGGACGACGAACTCGATCCTGGTGCACAAGGTCGGCAGCCACGGCGACCTGTCCGCGATGGCGGAGTGAGCTGACGCGGGCATCGTCCCGCGGACGACGCCGGGGGCGTGCGGCAGGCCGAGCC